>NZ_SMMB01001300.1 GCF_009711365.1 Xanthovirga aplysinae
TCAAAACAAATTTTCCCCAAGGATCAAATAAGATGTAAAGATAAAAGAGGAACCATTAAAGAAAAATCCAATGTAACATTTGACATTTTTTTGGTATTAAAAATGAAATAGAAATTTATAAACTATATGGCTCCCTTTGTCCTTTAAAACTTAAGAATTACTTTTTGATTTATTATTTTCCCTTAAATTTTAAAATTTGTCTTGTCTGCACAAAAATCTGAAGCATTCTTGGATGTGAAGGTCTAAAGTATTCGAGGTATTCTACACCAAAAAAGAACCATAAAAGTAATTCCTTCTATAAATAAATCTTAGAACAAAGGATCTTTCTTTAGCTCATGATTTCTTTTAAGACAGCCAGGGACTTAACCTCTCCAAAATTTTCTAGGTGTAATTTGAAGAATTGAAGAATATGACCTAGAATTTCCCTTCTGTACTTATTAGATAAATGAAAATCGTTTTGATAATTCAGAATGGTGAGCTGATTAATAGATTGCTCCTCAGTTAATGCCATGTCTTTTAAATCTGTAAATGGGAACAATTGCTCAAAAAAGTCATGAGCAGTGGCAGCGCCAAAACCTAAATATTTGCTAAGTTTTAATAAAAATTGAAGATGAAAGTTCTCATAATGGCTTTCCAGATGATCAAGCATCAGAATAGATTGTTCCAAAAAAGCAAAAAGTGAAGGGTTAGGTTCTTCTTCTCTGACCGATTTCACCAATACTTCAGTAAGAAATAAAGCAATTCCTGATTTTTTCACATCAAATGGAATGCTAGCAAAAGGATTACTACATTTAACCTCTGAAATTCGGTTTAAACCAGCATGTTCTCTTTTGTACACCACTAAATCCAATAGGGTTAGGGGCTGAAAAAGTGCCACCTTATACCTGGACTTTTTACTTCGTACTCCATTTATTACATAAGACTGAAGTCCAAAAAGTTCTGTGTAGATTCGAGCAATAATAGAACTTTCCTTGTATTTGATATAATTGAGAGCAATTCCACGGCTTTTGTGAAGCATATCAGTTTATTACAGCTATTTTTCCCACAAATGTTTCCTGGCCGTCGGCAGTGGAACTAAAAACTAAATAAACACCCGTATTTACTCTTCTTCCGTATTCATCTTTTAAATCCCAAGAAGCCATACCACCATTTGCCTTAAAAGTACGAACCACCCTTCCGGAAGCCCCAGCTATTTTAAGGGTAACATCCTCGGCCAACCCATCAATACCTACCAGACCGCCAAAATCAGAAGTAACCGGATTTGGGAAAATACGAACATTCTCATGAGCTTCCATTCCAGGAGTAGCATCACTTCGAAAAGAAACCAGACCTTGATCCGTAGCAATAAATAACTCTCCATTTTGGTCATTAATTGCCAAATCCAGAATCATATCTGAAGGCAATGGACTATTCTCTTCTGTAAAATGTTGGATTAGTTGTTCCCCATATTCATTAAATAGCCAAAGCCCTTGAGTGGTACCAATCCATTTTCTGTTTCCTCCATCAACGGCCAAAGCAGTGCATGTTTGGTTATTCAATAAATAGTGATCATCAGAAATAGGTCGAACAACAAAAGTCAAAGCTTCGGAAAGCACCGAAAGGGGAGAACTAAAGTAAGCAACCCCTTTACCTGTAGTTACCCAAACGTATGGATTCCGATCAATAGCCATTTGAGAAATATTATTATCTGGAAGACCAGGCTCAATAGTGTTCAAAGTATTTAACGCTTTAGATTCTCTGCTTTCTTCATTAAAGACGAATATTCCTTTTGAGCCTCCACGTTTAATCATCCATTTTTCCCCTCCGGGATAGACTAGTATTTCATTAAATTCCTCTTCATCAGTAAGAGAATAAGTTACCCAATGACCTTCTGGAGAAAGGCTTTGAAGTAATTGATTACCATTTGATTGGCCTATTAACCATATACTCCCTAGTTCATCAGACGTAATTGCGGTTAGATGATCACTTATTAGATCAGAATTATCAGTATTAAATAGGTTTAAATCGGTTTTACTCCAAACTAAAAGCCCATCCCCACTGGTGGAGAAATAAAACTTTCTATCTATGGGGGAAACCACCACATCATTTACTTGAGAATTAAGGAAAGGAATCCTTAATTCCCCTTCTTGCTGAGAGCCGTAATTTATCCAATTACCTTCCTCAAAAAGATCAAAACCATTATCCCCAATCGAGGCAGGCTGTTCATCCGAAAAAGCAATTAATAACCCATTAGAAGAATAGAGCCGATTTATTTTATTGTGAAAGGGGCCTTCAGGATAAAGCGCTTTAAATTCTCCCTCCCGATTTGTAACCAAACCATTCTCTAAATCAGCCACCCATAAAAGACCTTCCTGATCCTGAATCACTTCTTGTGGAGAGGTAGTCAATGAAGAAGTAATGGTCTGAAAATCTGGTTGTCCTTCCTCATATACTTTAATAGAATTAGTCAAACTAATAATTAAGCTATTACCGGAACCGCTAATAGAATTTATTTTTTCACTAAAATCATTTAAAAGCTCCCATTGCTCTCCATCGTATGCGTACAGCTCGGAGTCTGTGGCAGCATACACCTTATCTTTAAATTTTGATAGTAATCGAAATTCTTTGTCAGGGAGTCCCTCATTATCCCCAAACCTTTTCCAGTTGTTATAATCCAACAAGTTTGTGCGGTCATTCACCGGAGCTGACAAAATTCCGGCATCTGAAGTAATAAAAATCTTACTGTTGAAAATGACGCTGCTGTAAATTCCAACAGCTTCCCCATCTATTCCTAGGTTAGCATAGGTTTCCCTAACTTCCATTTGATCTAAATCAAGCACTGCTAAACCAAATCCAGTAGAAAGAAATGCCCTATTTCCCTCAAAAGAAACCTGTCTAATAGCTTTATTTTGCACTACCCTGCTGTCCTTTATTTCACTAAAATTAAGTAAACCATTTCCAGAAAGCAGATCTACATTGCCATCAACGTAGCCAATTAACAAAATTTTTAAATCAGAGTTGTAAGCCATAGTACTTATAGTATTCTCACTTAACCCATCCATTTTGGTTAACTTATTCAGGCTATTATCATCCTTATCTAAGTAAAAAAGGCTATGATTAGTCGCACAGTAGATCCTATTTTCTGTCACTACGACCTTATTAGTTTGACGGTAGCTAAAATGTGTTCGCCAATTCCCAACAGGAATATCGGTTTGTGCATAAATGTTTTGATATGCTCCAATATGAGCACACATCAGCAAAAAACTATAAACCAAAATGTTTTTCACTCTCTTGTTTTTGATCAGCGATTCCTTCATTAAAACATTTACGGCATCTTGCCTCGTAAGCATCCCTTTCTCCTAGCATTACTTTTGCCTTAGAAGGGGAAAATCTAAATGAATGGTTTGCAATGCCTCCACATTGAACACAAATTGCGTGTACTTTTGTGATATATTCTGCCACACTTAAAAGAGCAGGCATAGGACCAAAAGGTTTTCCAGCAAAATCCATATCCAATCCCGCAATTATTATCCTTTTCCCTTTTTTGGCTAATTGAGCACATACATCGGGAAGGCTTTCATCAAAAAACTGTGCTTCATCTATACCTACCACATCACTATTTTCAGCTAACATAATAATATCCTGAGCAAAACTCACTGGTGTGGAACGTATAGCAGAACCATTATGTGACACTACATCCAAATCATGAAATCTTTTATCTACGGCAGGCTTAAAAATCTCCACCTTTTGTCGGGCAATTATTGCCCGATTTAGTCTCCGAATCAGCTCCTCTGTTTTTCCTGAAAACATGGACCCCGAGATTACCTCTATCCAGCCCGAACGGCCCCCATCAACATGAGGAAGGTGTCCTAAATGTGGTTCAATAAACATAGTTGAATTTTCTTTAATCTGAATAACTCATGTGCGGCATTTTATTTTCTTCAGCCACTCTAATAACCAAATCTCCATCAGTGGTACATTGACAGCTCAGTCTTTCATGATCTCCCAGCTTTTTGAGTTTAATCATCTTCTGTTCGAATACGCTGAGGGGACTCAAATGTCCTTCCCCACTAATAATGACCATCTTGCAGGTAGTACAGCGACCTTTTCCACCACAAGCATGAAGCCAATCAATGCCATTCTCAAGAATATCCTGAAGAATACTTTTGGATTTATTATTGCTAATAATTTCCTTATTACTTAGGTTTTGCAATTGTATTTTAGGCATAATGCTTAAATTTACAAAAGAAACAAATTAAATAATGGAGAGCAAATTTAATTCTTCTTACGTAGAAGGCTACAGTGCGAACTATGCCATCAAATTGATAAACGATTATTTTCCTGAAAATAATCAAATAAGTGGGCATGAGATTTTAAAGTTTAGCAAGGTTAAACAAGTAAACCTATTAGTGATCAAAAGGCTTTTTGAGGAATGGCAAAAAGATATGGAGAAACTGAAAAGTCCATATTTTGATTACAATTCTACAGAGGTTAAAAAAGCCCTTCAGGAGTTTATGAATGTACTATCCCGTAATATCTCCATTCAAAAACAAACCTTTAAACCCCTTTTGACAAAGGCTGTTGAAGATACACTACTTTTAATTTTTGCTCCCATTGCCTTTTTCCGGAAAGAATTCCCGCAGAATTACAACAAAGAAATTAGCCTTGAGGAAATTGATAATCTTTCGAAGTATATTAAAACCAATAATTACCTATTAACCCATCTAAAGGAACAATGTGAAGAAAAATACCTTAAAAAGATCTCATTAGAAGAAGTCTGGCAAATTTTAGAAACCTCCAGAATAAATCAGACCAACACACCACTGGACTATACCACCTTCATAAAGCAATTTTCTGAGGACTTGTCCCTTAATCCTGATGAAATTTTTTTTACTTCCATTTCTAATGAAGAGAATTCCTTTTTAGAGAAAAAAAACCCTCCTTTATCATCTCCCCTCACTCCTGAAATTAAGGAGACTATTCCTAAAACCAATTTTATAAAACCAATCCAAGAAGACGTAGAAGCCACCCCTGTTAAAACCCTTAATGAAGCATTGGCAACTCATAGCACCCAAAACCTGGCTGATATTCATCGGAATAAGAAATTTGGGAATTTAGCAGGAAGTTTAAGCCTCAATCAAAAATTCATGTTTATTAAAGAACTTTTTGATGGGGACTCCAATGCTTTTGAAAGTTGCCTTTTGGAACTGGAAAAATGTCACAGTTACAGTGAGGCTATCAACCTACTGAATGGGCATTTCGCCACTACCTATCAATGGGTAATGGATAAGGAAGAAGTAACAGAGTTTATGGAAATGGTTGCAAAAAAGTTCAGCTAATTATTGAATAAAAAATATGAGGTAGAGGCTAAGAGTTGTAAACAACCAAGGTTAAACATTATGCCTCGTCCACAAAACTAAGAAGAAATCAAATTAACTCTTTTAAGCATTAACTAAATTAAATCCTTTCCAGGACCTGCATTCGATGTGCGTCCAATTTAACTAGAATAAAAAGGAAAATAGTAAATGACCATAAAGAAGAGCCCCCATAACTAAAAAATGGCAAAGGAATTCCCATCACAGGAATCAAACCAATAGTCATCCCTATATTTACCAAAAAATGATAAAAAAGAATGCACGCTACACAATAGCCGTATACTCGCCCAAAGCGAGATTTTTGTCTTTCTGCCAAATGAATTATACGAAGAAAAAGGGCCATAAATAATCCCACCAGAAAGAAACTTCCTATCCAGCCGTGTTCTTCCCCAATAGTGCAAAAAATAAAGTCTGTGTCTTGCTCCGGTACAAAGTTAAACTTAGTTTGGGTACCATTTAGAAACCCTTTCCCAAAAAATCCACCTGAACCAATAGCTATTTTAGATTGGGTCACATTCCAACCCACTCCCAATGGATCTACATTTGGATTAACCAATAATTGAATTCTATTTCTTTGGTGAGGTCTGAAGACATCCTTCATTAGGAAATCGATTCCATATACTTCCCCAATTAATAAAAAGGCCGAGGTAATCACCACAAATATTTTTTTCCAACTTTTCCTCATCCTATAAATAATCAATCCAGCCACACCTAAAATTCCTATTGTTAAGTGCAACTGATCAAATATTAAGGTGAGGATCAAAAAGGTTAAAACAATAACCCCAATAATTATAATGGTTGGGTTGAGGCCTTCCCTATATAACACCAAAATCATGGCCACATAAACCGTGGTAGATCCAGCATCCCCCTGAAGTAAGACCAAGAGAGCAGGCAAGCCAATAATAAAGGCTACAGTCGCCTGATTTCGAAAATCTTTAAGTTTCACTCCAGGGTCAGAAAGAAATTTGGCTACAGCCAAAGAAGTGGCAAACTTTCCAAATTCGGAAGGTTGCAACTTAACAGGACCTAAAGCAAACCAGGCCCGGGTACCAGCCACTTCCTGCCCAAAAATCAACACTAAAATCAGAAGAAGTACTACTCCTCCATAAATTCCATAACTAAAGGAATCAAAAAAGCGAAAGTCCATCACCATAATAAGAATTATTAAGATGCCTGATGTCCCAATCCACATTAATTGCTTACCTGCTCGAGTAGAAAAATCAAAAAGACTCTGATAAACTTCTTCATCATAAACCGAGGCATAAACATTCAACCAACCCGCCAGGGCCAACAGAGCAAATAACCCTACGGTTACCCAATCTACCTTACTACTATTAATTCCCTCTTTTCTCACCGAATATATTGTTCTTCAAGTACGAAATCTTCATACCTTAATTGGGCATCAGCCCCTCTGAGGTATTTTTCAATCATCAAACCCGCAATAGCGGCGCCGGCTTCACTTCCCCAACCTGAGTTCTCCACATATACCGATATAGCAATTTTAGGATTATCTTTTGGTGCAAATGCCAAAAACACAGAATGATCTTTTCCATGTGGATTTTGAACTGTACCAGTTTTTCCGCAAACTGGAATTCCCTTTATTCCCGCTCTGAAACCCGTCCCCCCCCATTCTGTTACACTTTCCATGGCATCTTTTACCGGAGAAAAATATTGAGATTGAATTTTAGTGAAATTCTTCTGGTGATATTTTGGTAATGGCTTTCCATCCTTTCCTATGGATTTTACTAAATGGGGGGTATAATAATATCCCTCATTTGCAATAATTGCTCCCAAATTAGCCATCTGCAAAGGACCAGCAAGAATTTCACCCTGTCCAATAGAAAGGGAATAAATGGTTCTATATTTCCAGCCCCTTGCCCCATAAACTCTATCATAATAAGGAACTCCTGGAATATATCCTCCCTTTTCATTGGGCAAATCTATTCCTAAAGGTTTACCGAAACCAAAACTTTCCACATATTCCCTCCACTTCTTTAGCCCTATCTTAGGGTCTTCATATGGATCAGCTGATACATTTTGATCCACAATTCGCCTCATCACTTCATAAAAATAGGGATTACAAGAATGTTGAATAGCTTCAGCCAGGTTGTCATTAAAGTGCGGACCATGGCATTTAATAATGGAACGATCACATCGTATGCGGGTTGAAGGAACTATCACTCCTTCCTGCATTCCAATTAAAGCTTGAACAGTTTTCCATATTGAACCGGGAGGATAAACTGCCATCAAAGGCCTGTTAAAAAGTGGTCGTAGGGTATCTTGGGAGAGCACTTGATAATTCTTTCCCAAATCCCTGCCAGAAAGCAAGCTGGGGTCATAAGTTGGGCCAGAAACCATGGCAAGAATCTCTCCACTGGACGGTTCTATAGCAACAATACTTCCAGACTTCCCTTTCATTAACTTTTCACCATATAACTGAAGCTGAGCATCAATACTGGTTATTAAGTTATCCCCAGGAATAGATAAAGTATCATAATTCCCTTCTTCAAAAGAGCCCTTTTCCACCCCACGGACATTTACCATTTTATATTGTACTCCTCGCCTACCCCTGAGTTGATTTTCGTATTGCGATTCTAAACCGCTTCTACCAATATAGTCTCCTGTTTTATAGTAATTTAGAGTATCCTTCTCTAACTGGGAACGGCTGATCTCTCCAATATAACCAAAGGCATTTGACATCATTGGATAAGGGTAGGCCCTAATTGTCCTGGTCGTAATATAAAAACCTGGATAATCTACAAGTAGATCTTGCACTTTGGCAAACTCTGCATTTGATAACTGTTTTATAAAAGGGGATTCCCTGATGTAGGAATAGGTTTTAGCTTTTTGAATTTTCTCTTCAAATTCTTCTTTAGTTATAGAAAAATCTGCACAAAAAGCCGTGGTGTCTATCCCCCGGATTTCTTTGGGAATGACCATAAGATCATAAACAGGCTCGTTATAAACAATCACCTGATTATTTCTATCGTACATTAGTCCTCGAAAAGGGTATTCCACCTCTTTTCGCACCACATTATTCTCCGCTGCCAGTTTGTAACTTGGATCAAGTACCTGGATATAAAAAAGCTTAATTAAAAAGATGAGACCTATGAATAGAAAGATAAACTGAATGACATATTTCCGGTTTTCGATCATGGTTTTTTAGGCGCAGGATAAAAAAGAAATTGGACAATTAGGATTGTTAAAAAGGTAAATGCGACACTTGCCAAAACTTTGGTCAAGGTAAAAAAGAAAAATTCAAATCCAGCTGCTTCCAAATAAAAAAGTAAAAGATGATGAACAAAAATTAAGGGAAGTGCATAGGTGGCAAACCATTCTACTCCCATCATTTTTAATGAAGGATAATATACATTTTCATAACCTCCTCGGGGAGTCAACAAATTTATCCAAGATTGCCTTAAAAACATAAGTAATACACATGCAGCGGTATGCATGCCTAATGTATCATAAAAGATATCAACTATTAATCCCGTACCAAAACCAATTAACATCAAAACTGTGGTACTGATTTCAAATGGAATTAGCAGTAAGAAACCAATATAAATAAAGCAAAACCCCCTATCAAATAAGACCAGGTTTCTTACCAATAATACCTGAGTAGCTATATAAACAGCAAAATTAAGAATTTGGGAAAAGGGATTCATCCTACTATTGTTCTGTAAAGGAATTTACTTGCAGGGAATCCTGCTCAATCTTAAAATTATTCTTAACCACATAAACATAGGGAAGCGAGCTGAAATCAGTGCTTAATTGAAGGTCAATATCATAAAATGCCTCATTATCCTGAATATCCAAGTTGCTTATTGTTCCTATTAGGGTTCCTTCCGGAAAAACCGCATTAAAACCAGAAGTCACTACAGTATCCCCAATTGCAATAGGCAAGTGTCTGGGAACATAAAGCAAACGTGCCTTTGTGGGTGAATTCCCATCCCAAATTACGGAACAATATGTGTTCGTAGAAAGGATAAGTGATGATACGCTAAAATTAGAATGTAGCAACGAAGTAATGGTAGCGTAATGTTTTGAAACTGCTTTTACTTTCCCTACTATCCCAGTGGAACTCACCACACCCATTCCTGGCTCAATTCCAGCTCCCCTACCTTCACTTATAGTCAAGTAATTATTACTTCTTCGAAAAGAATTATTGATCACCTTGGCAGGCTGAAAAATATATTTTTGCGCCTTGAATAGAGAATCTTCCACGGAAGATTCCAAGGATACCATTAAAGAATCTTCCCTTTCTTGTAACAATTCTCTTAATAAGGCATTCTCCTTTGATAATTCCTCATTTACTCCTTTAAGACCAAAATAATTGGAAATATTACTGCTTAAATCCATGGTCCCTGCCGCCAACTGATTGGCAGAGTTAAAAAATGCTGCTCCATGGTAGCGGTTATTATGTACAATGAGCAAAAAACTGATAATCTCGAGGAAAACAAAAAAGAAAAACGCCCGAAACTTAAATAAAAATAGAAATAGCTCTCGCATGGATGCCCCTAAGTCATCAAATTATGTCATCAAAACTGGCTTAAAATTGTCCAGTTTTTTCAAAGCAATACCAGTTCCCCTTACCACTGCTCTTAATGGATCTTCAGCAACATGAATAGGAAGTTTTGTTTTAAGCGCCAATCGTTTATCCAATCCACGAAGCAAAGCTCCTCCTCCAGTCAAATGGATACCATTATCGTAAATATCAGCAGCCAGTTCAGGTGGTGAGATCTCTAAGGCTTTCAACACAGCTTCTTCTATTTTAGAAACTGATTTATCAATGGCAAATGCTATTTCCGAATAGGACACATTGATTACTTTAGGGATACCAGTCATCAAATCTCTTCCCCGAATTTCAAAATCTGAAGGAGGGTCATCTAACTCTGTCAGAGCAGAACCCACCTCTATCTTTATTTTTTCTGCAGATCGTTCACCTATCAACAAGTTATGCTGCCTCCTCATATAATCCAGAATATCTTTGTTGAAAGTGTCTCCGGCTACCCGAATAGATTGATCACAAACAATACCGGAAAGTGCAATCACAGCAATTTCAGTAGTTCCCCCACCGATATCCACAATCATGGATCCTATAGGCTGTTCGATATCAATCCCAATTCCTATGGCTGCAGCTAGTGGCTCATAAATCATATAAACCTCTTTAGCACCCGCATGTTCTGCTGAATCCCGGACCGCTCTCTTTTCTACTTCTGTAATTCCCGAAGGTATACAGATTACCATTCGATGAGATGAAGGGAAAACACGCTTATGACGACCCGCATCGGTCAATTTGATCAATCCCCTGATCATATGCTCTGCAGCATGGAAGTCCGCAATTACCCCGTCTTTTAATGGACGAATGGTTTTTATATTTTCGTGAGTTTTTTCGTGCATTTGCATGGCCTGTTTCCCAATGGCCAGCACTTTTTTCGATGTTTTGTCAATGGCAATTATGGAAGGCTCATCCACAACAATTTTATCTTTGTGGATAATAAGGGTGTTCGCCGTACCTAAATCAATAGCTATATCACTGGAAAAAAAATCAAACAATCCCATTTTATCTTCTGTATTTCCCCTCCCGGAGATATTTAAGTGCTAAAATATTCTGAAATTTACAAATTTGTTTTCAATAAACTGCTATGGCCCAACTAATTTTTAGTTATTACAAAATGGGAAAAATACAGGAAAAAAATCATTTGATTTAAATACAATATTTTTTCCCTGTACACCAATTATACTATTTAAAGGCCCTCAATCTTAAGAATCCCAACGATTGAGCTGGTATTCATTAATATCGTTACTACTAACTCCAAATCTAAGTCTAATGTTTAAAATGCCGAACACCTGTAAACACCATTGCCAAATTATGCTCATCACAAAAATCAATAGAATTTTGATCTTTGATAGATCCTCCAGGCTGTACTACTGCTGTAACCCCTGCCCCATGTGCAATTTCCACACAATCCGGAAAGGGGAAAAAGGCATCCGAAGCCATTACAGCTCCTTTTAATTCGAACCCAAATGATCTCGCCTTTTCAATAGCCTGCTTCAAAGCATCTACTCTAGAGGTTTGACCTACCCCACTTGCAAGTAACTGCCCTTCATTAGCTAAAACAATGGTATTTGACTTGGTATGTTTGGCAATTTTCCCTGCAAAAACCAACGCCCTCTTTTCACCTTCAGTGGCTTCTCTTTTGGTCACTGTTTTAAATCCGTCCAATTGATCTGTTTCTAAATCACGGTCCTGAACAATCGTCCCATTTAGTAAGCTTTTAAATTGTTTCTTACTTTCGAGGCCTTTCTTTTGCTCCAAAAGAATTCTATTTTTCTTACTCTTCAACAACTCAAGTGCATCCTTTTCAAAGGAAGGAGCAATCAATACCTCGAAAAACAATTTATTCAATTCCTCAGCTGCTTCAAAATTTATGGCCGCATTGCATACCAACACTCCTCCAAAAGCCGAAACTGTATCTGCAGCAAAAGCTTTCAGATAGGCTTCTTTTACGGTAGAGCCTGTAGCTACACCGCAGGCATTGGTATGCTTTAAAATAGCAAAAGCTGTTTCACCGGGAAACTCTTCAATTAAGGAAACCGAAGCATCAATATCAACTAAATTGTTGTAAGAAAGCTCTTTGCCATTTAGTTGCTCAAACATATCCTCGAGCTTACCGTAAAATACACCCTCCTGATGTGGATTTTCACCATATCGAAGTACTCGATGATTTTGTTCACTTTGCTTAAAACTTCTAATTTGAGCCTCTTCATTAAAATAATTGAAGATAGCCGTATCATAATTAGAGGAAATATCAAAAGCATAAGCCGCAAATCGCTTCCTATCCGGCAATTCAGTTTGCCCTCCCTGGCTCCGCAATAATTGTTCCAACTCTTGATATTGATCCCGGGAAGATACAATTAATACGTCTTTGAAATTTTTAGCAGCGGCTCGTATCAAAGAAATTCCACCAATATCAATCTTTTCGATAATATCTGCATCTGAAGCCCCAGAAGCTACAGTTTCTTCAAAAGGATAAAGGTCAACAATTACCAGGTCAATTTCAGGTATTTCATATTCCTGAATTTGTTGCTGATCAGCTTCATTGTCTCGTCGATTTAGAATTCCTCCAAACACTTTGGGGTGGAGAGTTTTCACTCTTCCTCCTAGAATAGAAGGATAAGAAGTAAGATCTTCCACAGCTATCACTTCAGCTCCTTGATCTTCAATAAATTTTTGTGTTCCTCCCGTTGAGTAAATCTTTACTCCCTGTTCTTTCAAAAGTTTAACAATAGGCTCCAGATTGTCTTTGTAAAAAACAGAAATTAAAGCGGATTTAATTTTCCTGGCATTCATCGCTTTCTGATTAGTGTTTAAAGGCTTTTGTTTGATTTATTTTTAATTACTTCATCTATGACTTGAGGAAAGTGCTTATGCTCCAATTTATGGACATGTTGGGCAATTTCTTCTGCAGTTTCTCCTTCTTTTACTTGGCATTGAGCCTGAAAAATGATTTGACCATCATCGTAATTTTCATTCACATAGTGTATGGTAATTCCCGTTTCTTTATCTCCAGCATCAATCACTGCTTGATGAACTTTACTCCCATACATACCTTTTCCCCCATACTTTGGCAATAAAGAAGGGTGGATATTAATAATTCGGTTAGGATAATTGTGAATGATCTCATCGGGAACAAGCCATAAAAATCCCGCCAAAACAATAAAGGTAATTTGATTATCTTTTAGAAGATGATAGACTTTTTGGTCCTGATAAAAATCTTTCCGGTTAAAATCTACAACGGGGATTCCAAACCTTTGGGCTCTTTCCCTTACTTTCGCAGTTTTCTTATTGGTGAGTAAAAGACTAACCTCTACATCATCCCTATCTTTAAAATATTCAAAAATTCTCTCTGCATTGCTTCCATTCCCGGAAGCGAAAACGGCAATTTTTTCCACGGTGGAATATCCTTATTTGAAAAGTGCTAAAAATTGAGGACAAATATACACGGATTAAAAAAATATCATGCTAATTATACCGCTTAAAATGATGAGTTTACAAAAAAAACTTAATTGGGCAAATACCTTTTGCGTATCCGCTCTAAAAAGTTTCACCAGTAGCAAGCTTATAGGAACCAATAAAATCAAAAAGTAAGTGGTTAAAATTGTTTTTCCACTTAATCCCGCCATCAAAAAAAGAGCTATTAAAAATGCAGAAATTAAAATAAAAAGCAGTTTTCTAGTTTTGCGAATCCCCCAAATAACAGGAAGAGTCCTGCACCCGTGAACCGCATCTCCTTTCATATCCTCCAAATCTTTGATAATCTCACGAATTAAGGTAATTCCAAAGGCAAAAAACGCGTAAGTCAAGACAATTAAATCTTGCTCACGATAATAAATACCTAAAACTCCTACTGACAAAGCGGTGAGCACCGCCACTGACAGATTCCCCACAAAAGGCCGACGTTTAAGATCATTTGAGTATAACCAAAGTAGAAAAGCCGCAAAAAGGTTTATCAAAAAGATTTTCCACCCTAAAAATAAACCCAGAAGCACTCCGGTGAAATTTAAAAAAGTATGAGAAAACATTACGACTCTTCTTTTTAAAATCTTCCCTACCACCACCTGATCTGGCTTATTAATAAAGTCTATTTTTACATCGTAGTAATCATTAATAATATAACCTGCCGCAGCTATCAAAGCTGTTGAAAGCGTTAAAAGAAAAAGTTTAAAGTCAAGTAAATATCTGAGAGCAGGTTCCCCTTTTCCGACCAGAAAAACAGCCGTCATGTATTGGGTAAATACAATTATCAACAAATTCGGAAACCTAATTAGCCGAAAGAACCCAATAAAGGAAAAATTTTTTGGTTTCCGGGAAGTAATTGTTGTCATCGAATTAACATATAATTAATAACCTTAAGATGGTAAAGGTCAATTTTCAAATATTCAAATTAACAATAGAAGCCACTTATCATCCATTCACCCTGATTTCTAAAGAAAGATAATCATCTATATTTACAAAGATCTTATTATTCCTCTGTAAAGATAATCCAATAAATAGTGAAAAGATAAAAATTAAGGATTATGTATGAAGGGAGATTAGAATTTGACAAATCATAATTATTTAATCTTCATCATTAACACAACACTATTTATACTGATGCATCTGAATAATGTGATCACTGATTATTTTATAAATTCTAAGCAGTTCCTCTTCTTCTTTTAGTTTATCTACATGACTATCCAGGGTTTTCAAATCACCACGAACAGCAGGTCCAGTTTGTGCATTAAAAGGACCTATTTCAAGACTTTTGTGCAGTGTCCCTAGAATTAGTGGTTTCATCAGCTCAAAATCCAAGTGATTCTCTTTTAGGATTTTTTCTGCAATGGAGAGCATGTGATTAGTAAAGTTACAAGCAAAAACTCCCGCCAAATGAAAAAGCTTTCTTTGTTCTGAATTTATGGTCATAACTTGTTTGCTTAGACTTTGAGCTAGGCGAACAAGTATTTCCTCAGTTTTAATATGATCGGCTTCTATGAAAAACGGAATTTCTGAAAAATTGACTCTACCAGATTTACTGAAAGAATAAAGGGGATAAAAAACTCCATGGGCCATTAAATTAGCCCTTTCTAAAACTTTCAAAGGTTGTGCTCCTGAAGTATGAGCTAAAATTGCTCCTCTAGGAAGTACCAATTCCTCCACCACAGAAGGTATAGCATCGTCGGTGATTGCCAATAAAAAAATCGAGGACTTACTTTTGGAAAAATCCAAATGGTCCTGGGCTTCTGCACAATACAACTTTGACTGCAGCATGTAGGCATGCTCAATCTGCCGGCTATAAACTTCCAGCACGCTGTGACCAGCCTTTTCAAGTGCTTGGGCCATATGCCAGGCCACATTCCCAGAACCTATTATTGATATATTAAAATTTCCAGACATTTGTTTTTTACCTCCTTAAAACTTGCTATTCTATTCTCTCTTAAAGATAAATCACGAGAGGAATAAATTTCAGAAAATGGCTTTAAATACTATTTTATTAATTGTGATTAAAAAAATAGAAGCCTGATAAACAAAAAAGTCCGACCTAAAAAGTCGGACTAAATTCAATTATCACTAAAGAATTAGTAAACGCTAAGTTATTTTCTCCTAATCCTTAATTAAAATTACAATAAAATAAGTCTTATGCCATTCCCTTTTCTCTCATTTTTTTAAATTCCGAGTACCGGCGATGAATAGCCATTGTAAATCCAATACTCAAAATGATAGTGCCCAACCACAATAAGTTAATTAGTGGTTTTTCCATTGCTTTCACAATAATATAATCCTTTTGAGTAGTTTGAATGCCCAACGTAAAGCTGTCCCTTTCCGGGTGCACATTTAACAAACTCAACTTTACGGCTAAATCATCAGCCTCATCAGAAAGGCGGCCAACCATTTTATCTTTGATTAAATAAACCGGTCTAACCGTATAGTTTTGGTTCTCTCCCTGAATTTTGATAGTGGCTTGTACTGCTACATCATTTGGGCCTAAATCAACACCCTCCACATCATGAATTCTGTGTACCCCTTCAAAATTGGCCACATAATCGTTTACAAAAAATTGTTCACCAGCTTTGAGTTCTTTCTCCTCCGGATCACTCCAGTCCTTTTCCGATGTTACATCCGGGGCCACCACCGTTGGGTGCATATAAATATCCCTAAATAGATCTTTTTTAATAGCAGGAGAAACAATATTCCCCATTTGTTCATTTACCTGCAATCGAGGGTATAAGTAAATGACATTTCCATTAGCTTCTTTAAATTCTACTTCGTAATAAGTGTTCTCAGGGGAAATGGAGAGCGTATCTCCCCTTTGGGCATAAGTTATTCCATCAATAACAATGGCTTCTTTGGCAGTGATTTTATAAGGATCATCAGTTAAGCGAAATAGGCCTTTTGGCACATACCCTGGAACACCTTTCACCTCTAACCTTTGCCCTTTATAAGTCACCTCATATTTATCCATCTGGTTAGGCTCATTAATGAATAATAACAAGTTTTTAAGATTTACCTCATCATCAAAATCATTAGAATAGCCAAGCCCTGTAGTATTTAATGAGATAATATTTGAATATCCTGCAGAAAACAAGATACCAATAAGCATCATAGCCATTCCTATATGGGTAATCGCCCCTCCTGAAAGTTTATAATTGCTTTTCAGTACATTAAATAAAACTTTCAGATTGGCAATAATAGTGTAAATGGAAGCTACCAACAGTAAAATATAGGTAACATGATGCACACCTGAAATAAGCACCACAATACTGGAAATTAGAAGGGTCAATACAAATGGCAAAGCTATGGCTGCTTTTAGCTGTTCCTTGTCCATTTTCTTCCACCAAAACAATTGTCCTGTTCCCGATAAAAGCGCTAAGGATATGGCAAACCATAACTGGAATTTACTATAAAACTCAATCTGATCTGCTGGAGGTGCAGCATTAGAAATTCCACCAAACAATTCAATAATACCATTATAAACAGGGATAGAGGTTGGGATCAAAACCTGAAAACTCATCAAACAAAGCGTAGTAGCTCCCATAAAAATCCAGAATTCCCTGGAGTAAGTTGATACTTCCTCTTTATTGGTGGGTAATTTCTTCCAAACTTTAATACACAGCACCATCGAAATCACAATAAAAGCCACCAAATAAACTAGCAATTGTTCAGAAAGCCCTAAATCGGTAAAAGAGTGAACAGAAGCCTCTCCCAATATCCCACTTCTTGTCAGGAAGGTGGAGTACAATACCAAAATAAATGTACTCAAGGTTAAGATAATGGAGGATTTAAGAGCGGTATTGTTCTTTCGGAAGATGATCATGGTATGAATAGATGCGACTAGCACCAACCATGGAATGTAAACAGCATTTTCTACTGGATCCCAATTCCAATACCCCCCAAAATTTAAGGTCTCATAAGCCCAATAAGCACCCATCATTATTCCAATACCTAGAATCAGGGCAGCAGTCAATGACCATGGAAACGCAGGCCGAATCCATTCCTTATATTGATTAGTCCATAAACCCGCAATCAGGTAAGCGAAAGGAACAAGAGTTAAGGCAAACCCTAAGAAAAGTGTAGGAGGGTGAATTACCATCCAATAATTCTGCAATAAAGGGTTTAAACCTGTTCCGTCTTTCGGAACAAAATTTGGATTCATTTTAAAAATTGGTGCCTCCAAGCCATCTCGTAACAAAATGAAAGGGTCACTACCAATTTTAACTTCCAATCCCGGAATAACCGTACCCAAAATCATGGAAACCAAAAAGGCCTGTACCAAGGCAAAAATGGTCATCATTGGCCCTTCCCATTTTTTATTAGTTCGAATTAAAATAATCCCCAAAATGGTGTTCCAAAAAATCCACAACAGAAAGCTTCCTTCTTGTCCCTCCCAAAAGCAGGAAATCATGTAATGCACTGGCAGGTTACGAGAGGAATGTTCCCAGGCATAATAATACTCAAAGTAATGATTATAGATAATGGTAAAAAGAATGGCCACTACCGCCCAAACTGAAACCGTATGGAGGTAAAAAAAAGTTCGAGCAAATTTCCCCCAATCCTTTTTAAGCAATTCATTGCTTTGGGTGGTAACCTTATAATAAGAAATGGTGGCTACCAAAGCGGTGACAAAGGAGATGATTACAAATAAATGTCCAAAGTCCCCTATTAAGGTATGTATCATGCCTAATGGATGATTTTAAGTAAAAAATTATTTTTAAATAAGATGTAAAGAGTCTAAAACTTGAAAAGATATTCCGTAACACTTAAAGATTAGCGAAAAATCCTACAAAAGATTTAATAATTAACTCTATCCATCTCACATGGATAGTCCACAGTAGGCTATTAAAAAATTTAACCTTTAAGGATCATTTAACTTCCGTTTCCTGATATTTTGATGGGCACTTCATCAAAATTTTGTCTGCAAGAAATTCATGGTTTTGATTATAACCCCCAATGACCACCACCTGTTCAGATCGCATAAAATCATTGGGCATGGGTTCATGGTAGGAAACCATTTGCTCTTGACCATTATTATCAATAAGCATAAAAGAAAAGGAAAGTTTGTCCTCACTTGGATAAATACCAATCACCTGTCCCTGCTCATCTTTCTTCAACTGGCCTACCACATGAATTTTCGCATCCTTGCCTTTTTCAGCCATTTCATGAGCTTCTTTAAAGGTCACATATGAACTAGCATCTCCCGCTGTAGAAACAATTACTGTTATCGCAATGGCAATGACAACAATACCTAAAATGTGTGATTTCTTCATTATACCCCTTATAATTTGTATTTCAGGCTCAAACCAGAAAGGACAATCCTAATCTCTTCTTAAGAATTTAATTATTCAGCCTTCCAAAATTGAGTAAACATTTATTAATATAAACAATTTTAAATTCTAATGGATTTTACAAAACAAGAGCAAATGCCCAAATAAATTGCTTCTTCTGAAATTTCCCCTCTTTTAACATTTTCAAAGAGTTCAAGCAATAGATTAAATCACCGAAAAAATGAAATTCTATTTCAACTTTTTACTACTATCTTTTCCTGAAAATCAGTTTTTCAAGTCCTTTTCTAAACGGGAAACCTTTTTATCAATACTTACTGTGTATACCGTTACTCCTAAAAAAATAGTGACCATTATCGCCACCAAAACATAAATTTTCCCGTCTTCACGAAATTGGTCAGCCATTTCAACTTTTGGTGCTGACTCCTCATTAATCATTGAAGAGGCACTTTGTTGAGCAAAACCATTCAGACTTAGAAATAAGAAACAAATTAATAATAAATTCTTCATCTCAATTATGCAGTTTCATTCATTTGATTTTGTAAATCTCTTATCCGTACTCTTATACTACTGAACCAAACCCCCATAAGTGTCCAACCAATGACCGCTGGGTAAAATACCAAGCGCAACCTATTGTCTAAGTCATAGGCATTAAAGCCTGGATTCCCTCCATTTCCTGGATGTAAAGAGTCTGTCAACCTTGGTAAAATAAATAATAAAGGAATAAGAGTTGCGAAAGCGAAAATATTATAAACAGCACTAATCCGTGCTTTTTTTTGCTCGTCTTCAAGGGAGTTTCTCAACACAAAGTAGGCAAAATAAATCAGTAAACCGATTGCTGCTCCATTTTGCTTGGGATCGTTGCTCCAATAGTCTCCCCAAGTAAACTTAGCCCAGACCATTCCTGTCAGAATACCTAAAACACCAAAAACAACCCCTGAATTAGCAAATTCTACCGCTCTCACATCATGTTGAAGATTATTAGAAGACAGGTATTTAATGGAGTAGAAAACCGAAACACTCAAGAGGAAAATCATCCCAAACCACATTGGAACGTGAAAAAACAATGCCCTTATGGTCTCATTTAAAATGGCTAAACGCGGCACTTCTATTAATAAGCCTCCAATAATGGAATAAAGAAGGATTAAAATTGCTAAGGCTTTCCACCAGTTTTTTTTCAAGTCCATCATGATCCTATAGGGCCCTCTACTTTTGGTCTTTTTCACAAAAGTTAACCCGATTTTTCTATCTTTATTTATCAGAAAGGTATAACGAAAGTTTAACCTTACTGTTTTATTTTTAAAGGTATTTTCTAAAGAAATTCTCCTAACTTCTCCATAAAAAGGGAAATAGCAACAAGGAAACACTAATTACTATGACATTTATTGCCAATAAGGTCAATATTTCATTATAACTAATTCCTCTGTCTAAGCCATCAATAGCATTTTTTGACACCTTAATCAACATCAATAAAAGAGGCACCATCACCGGAAAGCTCAAAATCGCCATTAAAGTGCTATTATTCCCGGCTTTCGAGGCAATACTGGAAACCATAGTCAAAGTAGATGCAAAACTTAAGGCACCCAAAAATATATTTGTAATAAAAAGCCATTGATCCTGCACAGGATTACCAAGAACCAATGCATATACACCATAACCAGCAGCAGCTAAAAGCGCCATCAAAACTGAGTTGTATACTATTTTGGATAAAATAACGGCCTGTGGACTAACCAAAGAGTAATAATAAAGGTACCGCCCTTCACGCTCCTGCATAAAACTCTTGGCCACGGCATTAACAGCGGCAAAAAGCATAATAATCCAAAACAAAGCATTCCAGGTAATGGGATTCAGTTGGGCCCCTCTCAGATTAAAACTAAGGTAACAAACAAAAATAGTACTCCCCACATAGAGCAGCATACCATTTAAGGCATACCTCTGCCGCCATTCCAACAGAACCTCCTTCTTAAAAAGTACTTGAATTTCTTTTAGTAGCATCTTAAAAAATTCTGCTGCAAAGGTAGCATGAAAAGCTAGTTTCACAAAAATTTATCCCAACCCCCAACACATTTCGAAAATTCCCCTCTTAACCACTTATAATATAAATCACCTAAAAATAGATAACTAAAAAATCAAAAAAAATCTAAAAAAGTTTCTATAACTTGACCAAACTAATTCTACCAATAATTAAATCATATACAGATTGTTTTCGTTTTCCAATATATTTTTACTATTTTTATACTTAAAACGGTTATTTATTAGGGAAGGAAATTCAAAGGAAATAGACCTTTTTTTATAAAAATTTAAACCCTTTCAAGAACTTATAACACTTACCCCTAATATAATTCCTTTGATCACATTAATTTTAATTATCCCGACTAAAGCATTACTTTAGCGGAAAAGATGAGGTTTTTATTTTGGTGTGTGTAACCTCAGCTGTCAATCTTTATTAATTGGTGTATAATAGTGTGTGTTAATTTTGTGTTTTTTAAACCAGTGAAATTTGGATATTTTTTAAAGAAATGTATAAAAAAACAATAACCGTTCAGGTATGTGACCCTGAGATGCTAGTATACCTGAACCACGGAGGGCCACTTATAAAGACGCACGTTATGGATAATCTTTATCTTTTTGAAGATGAAGAGAATCCTTCAGCTTCCCCCTTTTACCTGCATGTAGCCTTTGAAGGAGGAGAGATCATTCGTTGGCAGGGAAAATCTTCCAATTGCGATTATCAAATTGAGCTTTTAGATATTCGTCCAGTTCCGGGCATAAAGCAAAATCCTTTATTTGAATTGCAAAAGGACGGAAAGTATATAAAAAGGGATAAGCATGGAAACCTATTGATGAGGTCAGTTTCAGCTTCACAATTACCAGATAATTCCTCTTTTCAATACCGATGTTATTTTAATGTCATAGATTCTTTTAGCCATGCTCCGGTAAACAGCATGCCTTATTTCTATGACCCCTATATAATTCTAATGAAAAAAAAATCTTTCTCGGGGGAGAAGAAGAATAAAGATTCAGAAAATCATTTTTCTGTAGCTTAGACAACTGTCTAGGCTCAATAACTGCCGGATTTTTAGGACTGGGAAAACTTAATTTAGAAATAGCTTTCTCAAAACCGTAACTCAGGTTTATGACAACCTTAGATTGTTACTTACTTTTCCATACTTTAGATTTTTTCCGTCCCGGCAGTTATTTTTCATCCTCCCTCCACAAAAAAAACTTGCCCCCACAATAAAAAATAATGGAACGCACCCACCGTGGTTGGCATTTATGCATTTATTGAGTCTGTTTTTAGTTGTTTTTTAGTGGTTTTTCCGTTCCTCATCAACTTTACTCTTCTATATTTACTACCAAAATATTATCATTTTACACCGCTAGCTTAGAAAATTAATAAAATCATAATATTATCACAGATATTTTTAAATCAATAAAACTATAAAATTACCAACAAAAACTTTCACTAATACAATAATTACTACTATTATTGATCAATATATTTGCTTCATAATACCAATTTTAATTAAAATACGCAGATTTATATTTTATAAAAATTTAATATTTTATTGAAAATTAATGAGTATAAGGCTTAAATTTACCTACTATAATATATAAATTAAATAATTTTTCCCAACTTAAATTATTTGAAAATGTCAAAATTAACCGACACCATCGAAAACCCTTGCTCTATAGCTGATGAACCAACCACTCATGAGATTTTTATTAAAGTCGAAAATGTCCTTGAACTGATTGAAAATCACCCCAATGGAGCAGCTTTAACCAATGAAGAAGCAGAAAAGTATATCAAAATGAATAATGGCTCCTTTAACCTGATTACCAAGGCGTATCCTGATGACATTTTAGTCTGGAGAGAGGATACCAGCAATTTACCAGAGAATTATACCTTTGAAGTAGACAGCATTGCTCCTTTAAGCCCGGGTAAAAGCGAGGTGCTTACCGTACATAATAAAAAAAGGTTTTATTTCATAGATGAAGAGGGGGATATTTGTATGAAGATCAGCCCCAAAGTTCCTTCTGGAACCACTAATGTAAAATACAATGGGGTAATTCTTCTTACCGATCCAGATGGGGAAAGCAGATTGTATTCCTGGGATCCAGGTATCGATGTACATAGCAAAGATTCCCCTGGTGGTCAATAACGCTTTGCCAGGTAATCCTTTACCATTTTTAGTAAGCACAATGTGTGAATTAATTACCAAAGGTGCTTTTTAAATAATCATTTATATTCATTTAAAGGCTCCTTTGGATTAAATTGGCTTTATCACATATTTCTATGAAAAACTTCAGCCTAAATTCCCATGCTATTACAATATATTTTGTTTTCATTCTGTGGGCCTTTTCGTTTAATGCCTCCTCTCAGAACATCAATACAATAGATAGTTTGATACAACTATCTGTTTTTGAAAAAAATGATTCTGTAAAACAGCAATTAAATTATGAAATAGCCAAAAAATTAAACAACGGCACACAATCCCTTCAATACTCTAAGAAAGCTTTGGAATTAGCCAAAAAATTGGGTAACAAAATTGAAATTGCACACTCCAACGTAGAATTAGCAAATGATTATAGAAGAATTGGAGATTTAACAAAAGCAATTGACGCCGTGTTTATTGCTGCCAAAATATTCCAAGAAGTAGAAAACTTCCGAGGATTAGGTGCTGCTTACAATCAAATTGGCATGCTTTATTGGAACCAAAAAAACTACCCTTTAGCAATTCAGTATGGAAAAGAAGCAATTGAAGTAGATGAAAAACTTGGAAATCCTCAGGTTTTGGGAAATGATTACTTAAATTTAGGTGAAGCTTTTCGACTCCAGGGAAATTTAAAAGAAGCGACTCATCACTTTGAAAAAGCCCTCCAACTTTACACAAAAGCTGATTTCCAGATGGGTATTGCATACGCCCTTGGAAATTTAGGTCTGGTTTATGCCACTCAAAATGAAGAAGAAAAAGCAGAAAAAGAATTAGCTAAAGCTACAAAAGTATTAACCCAACTCGGCGACTTCTATCCCATAGCAATTTTTAATATTGAAATGGGGAAAGTTGCTTTAGAAAATAACAACCAACGAAAAGCACTAAAATACACCCAAAAGGGGTACGAAATCGCTGTGTTTGAAGGGCTTAAACAACAAATACAAGATGCCTCTGAGCTCCTTTACCAAATTCATGAAGAGTTAGGCCATACCAAAGAGGCACTTCATTTTGTAAAACAATATTATGCCTATAAAGACAGTCTTGTGAATGAGGAGACCATTCAAAAAATGGCTGATTTAAGAACAGAATTTGAAATATCCAAAAAGCAAGAAGAAGTAGAAGTTTTAGAAGCCTCAAATAAAAGAAGGTTCTATGCCAATATAATTTTGGCAGCCGTACTTCTTATCATAGGAATTTTGTCATTTTCGCTTTATTTGGTATATCGGCGCCAAAAAAGAATTAATCGTTTGCTAGAATTGCAAAGCCAGCAGTTAGAGGCCAATAAAGCCATCATTGAAAATTCCCTAAAGGAAAAAGAAGCACTTTTGAAGGAAATCCACCATCGGGTAAAAAACAACCTGCAAATCATTTCCAGTTTGTTGAATTTGCAAGCCAATAAATTTGAAAGTCAATTGATGGTGGAGGCTTTTCAGGAAGGTCAAAACCGAATTCAATCTATAGCATTGATCCACCAAAAGCTTTATCAAAGGGAAGATTTAGCTTATATCGCTTTTCAGGAATATCTAGACCAACTTTCTGAATCCGTTCTGTCCAGTATGGCTGTCCCTGAAAAAAAAATTTCAACCCAAATTGAAGCAGGGGAAGTGGTAATGGATATGGATACGGCTGTCCCACTGGGATTAATTGTAAATGAACTTCTGACCAATTCAGTTAAATATGCTTTTAAGAACCAGGAAAATGGAAATATAGCTATCTGTATTGAATTACAGGAAAACAACAACTATCGCCTTCATTATAAAGATGACGGCTGTGGTCTACCCGATAACTTTACCACCGAAAGTTCTTCTTCCCTAGGCTTAAAGTTAGTTAAAATATTAACAAGACAGTTATCCGGAAATTTCGACTATTATAATGAAAAAGGAGCAAATTTTGTCATTACCTTTCATAATGGTATACAACATAAAAAGATCGCCTAATGGAAAATTTAAAGGTACTTATTGTAGAAGATGAGTTAATCATTGCAGAAGACATGCAAATGATGCTGGAGCAATTAGGATACTCGGTAACGGGCATTGCTATCAGTTATACAGAAGCCATAAAAATCTTGGAATTCGAGCTTCCCGATATCGTTATGGTGGATATCAACCTAAAGGGAAAAGAAACAGGGATTGATTTGGCTCGAACCATCAACGAAAGATTTGAAATCCCATTTATCTTTATTACTTCCAATATGGATAGAATGACCATTGATGAAGCCAAACTAACTCAGCCCTCTTCCTATCTTTTAAAACCTTTTAAAGCCCAACATCTTTACGCAGCCATAGAAGTGGCCTTGTCTAACACTAGTGAAGGTCAAAAACAAGAAAATAAAGAGCCGGATGAAAATGCGCATTTAATTAAAGACAGCTTATTTGTCAAAAAGAATCATCATTTTGTAAAAATTAAAATTGAGGATATCTATTACATTAAGGCAGATGGCAATTACCTGGAAATAATTTGTGAGGAGGAAAAATTTCTAATTCGTTCCACTTTAAAGAATTTCATGAACCGTCTTCCTGTTTCTGATTTTTTCCAAACACATAAGTCCTATATCGTAAACTTAAACTTTGTAGAAGCCCTTTCCTCTAATTATGTACTGATACTAGAAGAGGAAGTCCCACTATCAAGAAATAGTCGGGAAATGCTTTTAGAAAGAACTCAACGGTTTTCTTAAAAAGAACCTTTTCTTTATATATTTCCCTATTCTAAAGAATTTTGTATTCTTTAGGTAAAACAGAATTAAACGATTTTTTACAAAACATGAAAAAACTTTACTATAGCTTATTCATCTTTAGCTTAATCGCCTGCTCGAACACAATTGTTTTCTCCCAGTCAACATCAATGAATCAGGAGGTAGAAAGTAACGGCCACAAAAAGCTTTTAGGCCCTATTAACCGCCAAGGATTAACTAAAGAACCCTACTCCAGTTGGTTTAACAATAGCTCCGAAAATTATACCGTCAAAGAAGATCCCTTAAAGGACATTAATGCCAAAGATTTAAAAGACTTAAAAATACAAGCCTTTATGGGCACCTGGTGTGGGGATAGTAAAAGGGGGATCCCCAAATTCTATAAGACCTTAGATGCCCTGAATTTTCCGGAAGGAAAGTTAGAGGTAATAGCAGTGGACAATGGCCCCACCGCTTATAAACAAAGTCCCAGCCATGAGGAAGATGGGCTTGGTATTCACCGGGTACCAATGATCATTATCTATAAAAAAGGAAAAGAAATTGGTCGAATAGCCGAATCTCCAGTAAAGTCTTGGGAAGAAGATATCGCAACCATTATTAAAGGAGGATCTTATAACCCTAACTACAAAGTAGCCTATGAAATCTATTTAAGCCTTAAAAAAAAGGGAGCCAAATGGGTAGAAAAAAAGGCTTCAACTCTAGCCGAAAAGTATAAAGAAGAGGTAGAAAGCCGTTACGAACTGAACACTTATGGACGCGTATTATTAGCTGATGGAAAAACTGAAGAAGCTATCGCTGTTTACAAAGTGAACAGCCTGATTTTTCCTGACTGGCCGGAAGCTTCAAAACAACTGGAAAGGGCCTACGAAAAGTCATCTAAGAATTAAGGTGGTTTGAATCAAGATTAAGTGGAATTAAGCATAATGGGATTAAAAAAACTGAAATATTTACAGAGAAAAATATCTCCAATTCTATTTTATTATTGAAATTCCCAGAGCGAAAAGCTGCATTCCCGGTTCATTATGAGTGTAAAATCAAATTGATTGGAAGCGGAAAAAACCAATTATAATCAAGAACTTCCTGACAATGAAGTTTGTCTAAAGGGCCTAAATCTCTTTTAGAGATTTTAATTGTATTAGATATACGCAAAAAATTTGCGTATATCTTTTTTTGTACCAGAGCTATTCTTTTCCCCGACTAACGGTTAAAACAAATGAACTTAAAAAGCAAAAATCATTAAGTGCAGGTGCAATATTTTAATTTTAAAACCTTTCCTAAAGAAGCCCTATTTCGTAGAGAATTCTTCCTGTTTTTTTTATTTTTAAATATTCCTTCCAGGAGAATTGAACGTTTTTCCCCTTTATCCGAGTATTTGGGATTTCTTTAGAAATTATGAACTCTAGTTTCCTTCCTGATAAAGCAAACTCATTAATCAAAATTCTTAATTAATAGTTGGTAAACTACTTTTCAAAACAAATGAAAAAGGCAGTTTTATTATTACTTCTATTTAATTTACTTCGTGTATTGCTGATACCCTTTATGGGTGCCATGCCGCAAGATGCTTATTACCATTTCTATGGAGAACACCTTTCACTTTCATACTTCGATCACCCCCCGATGATTGCTTATACCTTAAGGGGATTTACTGAGATTTTTGGAAAAAAAGCCTATGCCCTAAAGCTTGCAGATTTTGTACTGATGTTTTTAACGCAAATTTCCTTCTATTATCTGGCAAGTTTATTTTTAAAAGGGAAAAAGAAATTTAATGCCCTCCTACTTTTGGGAAGCAGCGGCCTTGTATTAGTCCTTTCCATTAATTCTACCCCTGATGTTCCTTTATTTTTCTTCTGGACTTTAACGCTGATTGCCCTTTACAAAGCCATCTTTGAGGGTAAGAAATTCTATTGGATTTTGACCGGCACCTTAATGGGATTTTCATTCGACAGCAAATATACTGGTATTGGCCTTCAACTAGGCATGATTGCTTTTCTCATTCTATCTAAAAAAAATCGTAAATACTTGTTAACTCCCTGGCCCTACCTTTGTTTAATTACGGCCCACATTTTCATGTTACCAGTTTACATCTGGAATTTTAATAATGATTTTGTATCCTTTCTTTTCCAATCCTCCCAGAGAGCAGAATCTATGAGAAAGCTTGTTCCCAAATACTTTTTCGGATTATTAGGAACACAAATCCTCTTATTAACACCCATTCTCTTTTTTGTTCTTTCGTTAATCAGCTTTAAATATATTTTTCACACGCTTAAAAGAAAGTTCAACATAGATCAACCCATTCTATTTTTGTTATGCTTTTTTCTTCCGATGTTTCTTGGGTTCTTTGCCATTTCGTTGATCTCTTGGGTAAAATTAAACTGGATAATGCCGGCCTATATCAGTGGAATTATATTTGTTGCTTATTTTATTAAAGAAAAAGCCATCAAAGCCACACTTATATTTTCCTTTATTGTCCACCTGGCTCTCATGGTGCAGGTACTTTTTTATCCAATTAAAGTGAAAAGCAATGATACTTGGTATGGTTGGGACCAATTAGCAACTGAAGTCAAAAAAATAAAGACAGCACATCCAAACAGTTTTATTTTCTCTGATAATGATTATAAAACTTCCGCAGAGTTAATTTTCCACTTAAATGAAAAGGTCTATGCAGGGAATATTATAGGAAAACCAGCCAAACAATTCGATTATATTGGAGATGACCTAAGTCTTCTAGCCGGAAAAAATGCTTTGTATATTGATGCCAGGCCTTACTTTAAGAATGAAATGAAGGGAAATAGGCTTCCCCATGACTTGAAGCCCTATTTTGAAGAAGTGAGGGAATTGGAGCCTATTCTGATCAAAAAAGGAGAAAAAACTGTTCGGAAGTTCTTGGTTTACTATTGTAAGAATTATCACCCCAATAATGCAGTAAAAGCCAAGTTCCATACTGAATAAAAGAGAGGGAAATAAGATTTTAAAATTAAAAAGAGGCCTACCCATTAGCATTGTCAATAGATAGTTCTTAATACTTAATTCCCTCCTATAATATCGCTTTTGCTAACCAGAGATATTCTTTCAAAAAATCATCCATTAACTGAGAATAATTGTCATCCGTCAACTTTCCACCCTCAAATAGTTTTTGAACAAGGGGAGTCAGTAGAAGTATGGGGGAGACAATTCCCCTAAGTGTCAAAGCATAGTGCTGAAGACTTTTGGCAGCACTTATGCCACCCAATTTACCGGCAGAAACGGTAACTATTCCAAAGGCTTTTCGGGCGTATTCCGGATAAAAATAGTCCATGGTATTTTTTAAAGCTCCTGAAAAATTATTGTTATATTCCGGTGAAACAATAATGAAACCATTAGATGAATTTAAATTCTCCCTCAATTCTACCATTTTTAGATCAGGATTAGGATGATCAGAAAAAGTATAATTCAGTAAAGGCAAATTAAGCTGCTTTACATCCATCATCCAGGCTTCGATCCCCTTTTGCTGCAATCTTTTTAGTATTTCTTCCGCCACCAGATGGGAAAGCCTTTTCGGACGAGCACTTCCCGAAATCACCGCGACCTTCATTTAAATAATTTTAAAGAATATAGGAGGAATTATCAATTTATGATTGGGAACTACGATTTTTAAGTTAAGCCATAAGAAAAACATATTTCATTGCCACTATTGCCTAATTATCTCTATTACCCAAAAACAGTCTTAACCCTTAATTGTTCGCCTTGCTGCTTCCCTTTAACTTCTTCACTGCATTAGAATATCCTTGTAACCGAAAAAGTTGAATGCTATAAAAGATGTATTTTACAATAATTATTCTCTATTATTGCAATCTTAGCCTTTTAAAAAGCTATTTTCTCCGAATGAAAAAGGCAATCAAACTTTTAGCTTTAGTTTACAAAAGACAGCAAAAGGAGATCTAATAGATCAACCTTAAAAATAAACTTGATAACGAAAGAATTAATTGGGATAAGCCTAATTGGAAAATAGAGAACTTAATAAAGCTCAATCTTCACTTTTTGGCCTTTGAATTCTCGTTTCCCCAATTTCTAATTGTTAATTACTTAACTAATGGGAAAAAATCTAGCCGCATTAGATCACTATATTCAATTTTGTAATGGAGGCTCATGCAAGAAAAAAGGGGCCGAGGAGCTTACCCAGGAAATGAGAGCCAATCTTCGTTCACAAGGTCTTTTCCATAAAGTACATACAATGAAAACGCTTTGTATGGGAAGATGTGAGGATGCTCCTGTACTCATTATGCAACCCGACAATGTTTGGTATAAAAATGTCTGTCTGGAAAAGGGAGAAGAAATTATTGAGCAGCATGTAAAAAATAGGAATGTAATTGAAAACCATCTGCTTTTTAAAAATGGGGCACACAAGGTTTTATCTGAAAATGAAAGAAAAGGCCCTACCCCTGCCAAATTTATCAAAGCCTTGGACCATGACCTAGGGCTTGTCGAAATAGCCCAGGCTACTGCTTCTGAGCAAGAACTCTATCCTATGCTGAAAGATCTTTTCATCAAATTCCACAAAGAGATATCAATCCATTTCTCCATATCAAAAACCGATGGAATTAAACTTACAAGACCGGCCAAATTCGATTACCACCGACCATTCTTATCTATTCAAAACCCTGAGTTCAACTTATCTCTCATTATTGCTCCACTGCCTAAAACGGAAGATAATAAAAAACTATTGCCAGAAAGAATAGGTAATGTAGAAGTATTTCGAAAGCTAAATACTCAAGAAAAACCCTACAAATGGGGCATCCGAATGAAGGATAAAAAAGATGAATTAAAACTACTGATTTATTGCGAAGACCCCTCCTTTAAAATTAACCAAAGCGAAATTAGCTGCTGGCAACATTTTGTTAAAATTTACCTGGATTTATAATTTGCTATAAAAGATTCAGCCTTTTAAAAGGATTTTTTTTCCTATACAATCATTTTTTAACAACCACAAGTATTTTTGAAATCCCGTTAAAAGGACATTCAAGTTTATACACCCAATACTTGTTTTAAGTCCTCTAGCTCACTTTTAATCGATTTTAACTGTTTATCAAAAGATTCATCAAAATGAATAACCATCTCAACAGCATCTTTATTTGTTATTTTGAATGCCAATGAATCAATAACAATCTTTTGAATGTCAGCAAGTAGTATGGTCTCTACAGGTAGCTCTTTCTTATTTCTAAATTTAATTTCCTTTTCGGACAATTGGATAAATGGGGCTTTAGTATGTTCCCAAAGTAAGAAGAAGAAAGGCAGTAACAAGGCCAATTGCAAACCTAAATCACCCCAGTCCCCCGGAAATTCACTATAATTAAAAGTTCCCCAAATAATTCTTCCAATATTTGAAATTAACACCAATGCAAGGCTAGTATAGCAAGCTGCAAACACCATGGTTCGAAAATTGGTTTCTATCATGCCAGATTTACTCAATAAAAAACGTGATTTCTTCATAATTAAAATGATTATCCAATTACTAACGCATCAAACTACACATCAAGAACTTTACCTTGTTTTAAAACCTCTTTATCTTTTTTATCGCCAAGCAAATACCCAATAGCCATTCCCAAGGAAAGACCATTACCCATGAAAGCAGCATTTCCCGTGAATAGCCATATTAAAACCTAAAAAGGCAAACCAATAAGGCTCCTCCCATATACCATCCATTCGGAAGCAAAATGTCCTTTGGGAATCAAACCAAATTCCTTTTTTAAATATTTTAACAGTTTTCTAGCCTTATTACTAATCTTTAAGGATTTTACATTTTTAAGGTTTAAAACCACCAACAATTCTTCCAGAATACTTTGTATCTGAAGCTTCAATGGAATTCCCCTATCCTCCAATTGAATTAATAACTTAATGAAGACTTCAGCATTAAACCTCCTACTTTTATTCTTTTCTCCTTGAAGAAAATGTTCTAATTGTTGTATATATTCTTTGTAAGTATTCATTTCTTAAACTGAAAGGCTAAGACGGAACTAATTCTCTTTGTTTTGAGACTGTAACTCCATATTATTTAAAAACTTCAACCATTAATGAGTTATAAAAACTAATTCTCACTTTTTAATTCTGCTGCCATTTCAGAAATCTCCTTAATATGCTTCCCGTACATTTTATTAAAAACCCAACGCACGAAAAAGATAGTCGAAATTACAGCCATCAATAAAAACACGACCAAACCGATAAATACCCAGGGAAATTTATCTGCCAGCTCAAGAAATTTAGGAAGAAACTCTGCTGGCTTAGAATAAACCGCACTTGCCCCTAACATAAACCCAATCATATATAGGGGTAGGAAAAAAAGGACCATAAATCTTATTGAACGATTCCTTAATTTTTTTAGAAAAATATTTAGCTTGTTCAATCCACTCAAAATATCACTAGTTCCTTGAAGGGCCTTCTTTTCTTTTGTTATCAATAAAAAGGCTGTTATTCCAAAATAAACTGCAATCACAGCATAACATGACATAAATAATGTCATCCACCTATAGGGTTGAAATGTTGTGGCCCAAATCAATAGAGGATATAAAGGGATACTTGCAATCAAATCATATTTTAAATTCCTCAATACCTTGTCCAAGGGTGTATAAGCCTTCTCTTTCACAATTTTTTGCAGCTCCTTTTCACTTAGCAAAGTAGGCTCAATAGTATGGGCTTCCTGCCAAATTTTTTGTAATGGGTCTTTATCCTGCATGATCGTAATCCTTTATTATCTTTCTTAATTTATCTTTTACCCGGCTCATTTTTACACGAGCATTTACTGCTGAAATCCCTAAAATCTCTGATATTTCCTTAAAATCTTTCCCCTCTAAATACATTACTGCAATAGCCCTTTCTATCTTTTTAAGCTTTTTGATGGCTTGCATGAGCATGGTATATTGATCAGGCATAGTTGACTCTGAAGTACAATGCCTATCCTCCAAGTAGGCCAATTCTTTGGCAGCTTCCATAGTTTTCCCTTTTCGGGTAGACTTTTTAAAATGCGTAAGGGCCGTGTTTAGCGCCACCCGGTACATCCAGGTACTGATTGCCGAATCTCCACGATAGGATTGCATAGATTTCCAGATCTGTATCGCAATTTCTTGGTAAAGATCCTTTCGATCCTCTTCATCCTCAGTGTAGGTATTGCATATCTTTATCAATAAGCCCTGATTTTGCTCCAGTAGTGATTTAAATTGTTTCTCAGAATCCTTCAATGAATCAAAATTTATCTATGTACAATTAGTATTGTCCATCATAAATATGTTACATTTTTTTTAAAATTATTTTTACCAAAAAACCATTTCCTCCTAGTCACCAAAAATATATTTTTCAATTTCTTTACATATAAATGGATATCCTCGACTATTTAAACCTTATCTCTACCCTTTTCACCCATTATCTTTCCTTGAAAAATTATTCAGTTAACGGTTTGATCAAATCATACAAAGCAAATAAAATCCATAAAATGCACAAAACAAGCTAACAACATGAAGCCCAAGTACTTTTAGTTAAAAAAAACAAAAAAATTAATCATGAATCCCCTTAACTTAACCATTAAACAATTTGAACTGAATATCATGGCAAAAATGTTAGCTTTTTTTGCTCATCATGAGGCCTATCATATTGGCCAAATGGGCATTATCCGTAAATACTTTGGAGAGGCTGCTATGGAGTATGGAAAGTGAATAGTGAATAGTGAATAGTTAAAAAGGAAATATGAACACCTCAATTAAAGTTAGAGGAATCTTTTGAAAGAAGACTATAGCTGATCGCTCCCCCGCTTAACCCTTTCCAATTAACTATCAAACTTTTTACTATCTTTGATTAAAAAATATTGGTTTCACACGTTTAAGAATTGAATTGCAGGAATTAAAAACCTTTTTCCTAAGTCTAAGCTTATGGTTTGTATTTACCGTTTTAGTAGGTTTTTACAAACCATGGATTGTGCTTTGGTGGGCTAGCTATCAAAATCGTAAACGTATTTTAAAAATCTATGGTAGCTTGGCACTTGCCTCCTATTTACTTTATTTACTTACTAGTTACTTATTCAAAAGCTGACTTTCTTACAGATTAACAAAAGATGTTTATTATTTAAATCAGTGGTAGCTAATATGTAAGTGTCCCCTCCCTCTTTAATCCCTGTTTTCTTTCGAATTTCTTTTACTGTGGCTGGAAAATTTCTAACCGTAATATTGGCCTTTTTTTGGGGCAAATGTCTTAAAATTTCTTTTTTGCTGTAACTACATTGAGATTCACATTTAAAAATTCTTCCAGGAAAATCAGGCACTAAGCTTTCAGAGGTATATAAATGACTATTGGGATTCAATTTGTTAACTCCAAAGCTTTTTGTAAGGACCTTAAATGCCCCCGCCTTTAAAATGGCCACATTAGGTTCATAGATATAAGTTGCTGGATTGCCATAGGACACCTCCACATGGATTTCTTCTTGAGGGTCAAAAATAAGATATTGCTTCGAACTCCTTCCAAAGTTTATGGTTTCAATAGTTGGGGTTCTTTTTTCCTTTTTACTCAATAAATACAGTACTTCCTTGCACTCATTATCTACAGCCACAACAAACACCTTCTCCACATTACCTAAATCCCTTATTGCTTGAGAAATATCCAGCATTGGGGAGGTTTTCACTAACACCTTTTCGGCCTTTTCCAAAAGATCTGCACCCATCTTACCCACATCAGGCTCACAATCCGAAATAAAAAATACTTTCTCCTGATGTTTTCCTCTACGAGCCGGATCTAAATAAATCACATCCACTTTCTCCTTTAGCGCCTCCAGGAATTTTTCTGCTTGTTCATGATGCAAACGGACATTGGTAGCCTGCAATTGCTGCATATTGTGGTTAGTAATGGCAGCTAATTCTTTTTGCCTCTCCACATAATCCACTTGATCGAATACTTTGCTAAAGTAATAAACATCCACTCCAGCTCCTCCTGTTAGGTCAATCAGCCTTTTCCCAGAAACTAATGAGGCCTTAAAATGGGCAGTAATTTCCGAAGAGCACTGCTCCATAGATAAAGAAGGAGGAAAGATAAGCCCATCATTTGCAGCCCATTCGGGTAGCTTATTCCGAGCTTTTTGCCGGGCCTGAATCTGCTCCACTACCATTTTCATAGGGATATCAGGGTATTTGTTGACCTGAAGCATTAGGTTAACAGGATCATCTTTTAAATGATCCCTAATAAATTCCTTAACTTCCTTTCTCAGAACCTGATTAAAAAATTCACTCATAAAAGAATAATAACGATCCGCTTACAACAAAAAAGGATTAGGTAGTTAAAATTCAAAAGATTGCATTTAATCTAATTTGAATTTTAACTACCCAATCCTTTAAAGGAATTTCCTGCTTAACCTTTCCCAAAAGGAAACAGGTAATACTATCTTCCAATTTATTCAGCTACGGCTACCAGTACCTTTTCTTTTAAATACTCGGCAATCTGTACGGCATTGGTTGCAGCCCCTTTCCTTAGGTTATCCGCAACCACCCACATATTCAAAGTATTTGGCTGGCTGTCATCTCTTCTCAGACGCCCAACAAATACTTCATCTTTTCTATGTGCATTCATTGGCATAGGATAAATATTATTTGAAGGGTCATCCTCAACAATGATTCCTTTGGTTGCATCTAAAATTTCTCTCACTTCAGCCAGGTCAAAATCATGCTCAAACTCTGCATTAATGGCTTCAGAGTGTCCTCCCATTACTGGAATACGTACAGCAGTAGGACTAACTAAGATGGTTCCATCCCCTAAGATCTTTTGTGTCTCATTCACCATCTTCATTTCTTCCTTGGTGTAACCATTATCCATAAAGACATCGATATGAGGCAAGACATTCAGATCAATTTTATAAGGGTACACTTTCTCTGTCTCCTTCCCTGCACGCTCATTCATAAGCTGGTCCACGGCGGCTTTTCCCGTACCAGTTACCGACTGATAAGTGGAAACCACAACCCTTTTTAGCTTATATTTTTTATGTAAAGGAGCCAAAGCCAACACCATCTGAATGGTGGAACAATTTGGGTTAGCAATGATTTTATCTTCCGCAGTTAGGCTTTCTGCATTAATTTCTGGCACAATCAGTTTATGGTCTGGGCTCATTCTCCAAGCAGAAGAATTATCTACCACCGTAATACCTGCCTCAGCAAATTTTGGTGCCCACTCCAGAGAAGTACCTCCTCCGGCAGAAAAAATGGCCACATCCGGTTTGGCAGCTATCGCCTCTTCCATTCCAATTACCGTATAGGTTTTCTTCTGATAATCCACCTTCTTACCAACCGAACGTGATGATGCCACCAACATCAGTTCATCATACTTAAAGGCTCTTTCAGCCAGAATGTTCAGAATCTCGCCACCCACTAAACCAGTAGCACCTACAACAGCAATTTTCATAATTTCTACATTTTTTTGAATTTAGAAGCGCAATTTATAAAATATTCTTAAGTCCTTAACAATGAGTAAGGAAAGAATCTTAAAATTTTTCCATTAGAAACGAGAACAAAAGTCTTTTATTTGCGGCATTTTCTTCCATAAGCAATATTTATCAAAAAATCACCACTTTTACTTTGGCTAAATACTATATTTTCTAATAGAAATTAGTCGCTTTTATGAAACACTCCATCTTAATAAACTTAATTTATCCATCCACTATTTGATATCTTCAATTAAGTTATTCTAAACTCATCATTCCCGATTTATATTTATCTCCTCCAATGTTAAAACCCTTTATTCTTATTTTTTTCCTTTTACAAATCCCCTTATTTGCTAAGGGCCAAATCAGCATTTTGCCTTACGAACAGGGATTTGAAGATACGTTAACAACGGGCACCAATGTAACATTTTTACCCTTTTGGAATGGAAATGAAGTCCAAGCCAGTAGCCGAATTCATCAATCGGATAAAGCCCGAAGTGGGAATTTTGCCTTAGGAATTATACCTACCTCCAGTTTTCAGGCTGAAATTACCATTACTCTTGATTTAGCCAATTACTCTGGTGCCATTTTGGAGTTTTATGCCTATAGCGAAAAAAATGGAACTACAGACAGTAATAGGCCGGCCTTGCTTTCTTTTGCCACCTCCCTGGACGGAGGTCAAAACTTTAATTATCAACAACAAATTGGGGATAACAACAGCTTTCCAAACGATAATTCCACAACCTACTCTCCTTACCATTACCAATTGCCCTCAGAAGCAGGCAATCAAGCCAATGTTCAAGTGCTAATTCGAGTGGAACGGGGAGAAGGAAGTGGCTCAACAGCTCTTCTGCTAATAGATGATTTCCAAATATCCCCCAAAGAACCTGTCTTTGGGGTAGACTCAGTTCTGGTAAAAGACGCCAAACAGGTTGAGGTATTTTTTAACCAAAAGCTTGATGTTCCTTCTTCGGAGGATATCTCTAATTATTGGATAAATAATGAAATAGGCAACCCTGAGGAAGCCATCCTTGAGACAGAAACTCCAAACAAAGTAACTTTACTTCTAGGTCCGTCGCTAGCCAACAATAATTACGAACTACAAATTAAGGGTATATACAACCAGCAAAAGGATGAAAAGATTGATAGCCTAAGCCTTTCTTTTCCTTATGTAACCCCAACAGAATGGCAGGCCATTGTTATCAATGAAATATTTGCCGACCCAACAGGGGATTACCCACCTGATTCTACCGTTCTACCAACAGGTACCTCTGATGAATTTGTAGAACTTTTTAATGCATCAAATCAAGCCATCAACTTGGAAGACTTCCAACTTTCGGGTGGAAATATACCTTCCTACAATTTAGCACCTGGGAAATATGTGATCCTTTGCTCTACTTCCAAGACTGAGCTTTTTGAACCTTTTGGAGAGGTGGTTGGTGTTTTTTCGTGGAACACCCTTCAAAATGCCGGTGAATTAATAACGCTTACAGATAATACCGGACATTTTATAGACAGTGTACATTATGAAATTACCTGGTATTCAAATGAAGAAAAAGCAAATGGGGGCTGGAGTCTGGAACAAATCAACCCTTTCCTTCCTTGTGAAAAACCTGAAAACTGGCAGGCTTCTATCTCCAAAACCGGTGCTACGCCTGGTGCAATAAATTCCATTTATGAAGATAGTGGAGATGCTATTCCTCCCTTGGCTGATAGTCTTTTTTTCAAAAGCTCGACAGAGCTTACTTTAGAATTCAATGAGCCCATGGATAAAAATAGTCTTATGAATGGACACTATCTCCTGGATCCGACTATAATTATAAAAGAGACTACAACAACCCACCCTTTTACTGCGGTTCAACTTTCCCTTCAAAATAGTTTGGAGGAAAACCAAAGGTATGAATTAGAGATAAAGGACCTAAAAGATTGTAGTGGGAACTTGCTAAACGACACTACCCTATCTTTCATATATGACGAAAACCCACCAGTTGTTGAAAAAATTACTCCATTAAATCAAAATATCATCCGAATCTTATTCTCAGAAAAGATTAATGGCTCAACTACTTTAAATGAGGAAAACTACACCCTAACTCCAGATAAGATTTTGGATGAAATATTTTTTTCTCCTGATGCCCCTAATCAAATTGAAATATCTTTCAAACATTATTTTACTGAAAATGAAAACTATTTGCTTTCGGTAAAAGAAATTGAAGATGTTTTCCAAAACAAAATAGATTCCACTGCTATCTCATTTAGTTTCTACAATGAAGTAGACACCGCTATAGTTTCTTCTGCTAATTTGCTTACTCTTTATCTAAAAACAACACCTTCTGATTCTTCAGCGCTCCAAACAAAAAACTATATAATGGATGAAAAAGAATTTCCACAAACTGTTTTTAGAGATG
>NZ_SMMB01000610.1 GCF_009711365.1 Xanthovirga aplysinae
TCTTTTAGCTATGAAAAATACAATTTGTAAAAATTGTGATAATAAAAACCTTTGTAAAAGATAAGAAAAAATAACCAAAAATATATCATCAAATTTTTCATTTAAAAGAAGCTCAAATGAAACCTAATGAATTCCTTTTTTAATTATTTCTAAACCAAAAACCAAAACTATGAAAACAAAACAAACGCTAAAATTACTGTTCATTATTTGCATGATGCTGGTTCCAGCTCTGTTTTTGCAAATAAAGGCACAGATAAGTGCCGGAGGAGTACCATTTAGTTTCCAACAGGCTGTTCAGGAAACAAACATTCCCATGGAGGTTTTGCCTTCCATTAATCTTACTCAACTACAGCAAGAGGACCAGCAAGATAATGCAAGTGGATTGCCTCCACGGTTTGGGTATCCTCATGAGGTGAATTTTCGCCTTGATAATACTGGCTTCTGGCAGGATGTAGAGGGAGGTAGATTATGGCGCTTGGACATTCAGGCACCTGGAGCTTTGTCCGTCAATGTGTTGTATGAGAAATTCTGGCTTCCTGAAGGAGCCTCTTTGTTTATTTACAACAAGTCCAAGTCCCAGGTTATTGGTGCTTTTACTAGTCAGAACAATAAGGGTACCAAAGAGAATCCTAAAAAATTTGCTACAGGCCTGGTTTATGGGAATACGGTAACCCTTGAGTATTTTGAACCCGAAAATGTAAGTGGGGAAGGGGTTATTGAAATTTCAAGGGTAATTCATGGATATCGCTATATTGATATTCTTGGTAGCCTTAAAACAGCAGAATCTTTTGGTGATTCCGGAAATTGTCAGGTAAATGTAAATTGTTCTGAAGGGAATAATTGGCAAGATGAAAAAACCGGGGTAGCCATGATTTTGGTAAATGGTAATCGTTACTGCACAGGAAGTCTAGTTAATAATACCAGTGGGGATTTTACTCCCTATTTCTTGACAGCGGACCATTGTCTTGGTGGCTGGGCCAACAGTGTGAAACATGATGCGATTTCGGCCCCTGACTTAAGTCATTGGTCTTTTTATTGGAATTATGAAAGTCCAGGTTGTAGTGATGGTAGCGACTTTGTTCCGCCTTCTACTAGTGGAGCTAATGTAGTGGCTAATAATGGTAATACAGATTTTGCTCTTTTGCTATTAGATGAGAATCCAGTAGACCTAGGTATTGATCCTTATTTCAATGGCTGGGACAGGTCAGATAGTCCTGGTTCAGGAGGTGTAGGAATTCATCATCCTTCAGGAGATATTAAAAAGATCGCTACACATAACATTATTCCTAATCCCTCCACCAATATTGGCTTACCTAATCCAGGAAATTATTGGCAAATTCAGTGGAGCCAAACCTCAAATGGTTGGTCAGTAACTGAAGGTGGATCTTCCGGCTCCCCACTATTTAATAGTAACGGTCATGTGATAGGACAACTTTATGGGGGGAGTTCTATTAATTGCTCTGATCCTGCCAACGATCCGGGAGTATATGGAAAAGTTTTCGTTTCTTGGGACTTGGATCCTAGTGAAAACCGAAGACAGTTAGAAAGCTGGTTGGATCCGGACAACACGGGATCTATGACCCTGGACGGAAGCTATCCTACTGGTACTCCTCCTCCTCCTCCTCCTCCTCCTCCATATTGTGAAACGGGAGGCGATGATAGAAGATATGAGTGGATAAATTCTGTAGAAATAGGTGATTTAGTGGATAATCACAACGATGATTCTGCCGGTTACTTTGATAAAACATCAGATGTGGCTTCACTTGCGCAGGGTGGAACAGCTTCTGTAGCTCTTAGCCCTGCCTTCAGTGGAAGTACCTATCCTGAAGTTTTTAGAATATGGATAGACTATAATCAAGATAGGGACTTTGAGGATTCCGGAGAGTTAGTTTTTGATGGGACTTCAACAGGCGGTAACACTTTGGTAGGAAGCTTCACTGTGCCTTCTTCTGCCAGTACTGGTGATACGAGAATAAGAGTATCAATGCAGTGGAGAACTGCACCAGAGTCCTGTGGGACTTTCCAGTATGGTCAGACTATTGATTATACCGCTAATATATCAAGTTCTTCAGAGGCAACAGCCTCCAGAAGTTCGATGCAGGATGATGATGATCAGGGCTTATTAGGAAACGTTGGTTTTAGTGCCTTTCCTATTCCAACAATTAAAAAACAAATCAATATTTTGTCTTCGATTGAAGGTATTAATCAAGCGAATGTCAAGCTTTATAATTCAGCAGGGATGTTGGTTTACCAAAAAGAGCTAAGTTTTGAAAAAGGAGAAAAACGACTTTTGAATTTTAGTTCTTACCCTAATGGTTTATACCATCTGTTAATAGAAGGCGAGGGAAAGGTTAAAAGTTTTAAAGTGATCCTTCAATAATTTTTTATTAATAACTTACTGATTAATTGTATTAAAAGGGGCTGTTGCAAATTTTTTATGTCGACAGCCTCTTTTAGTTTTTAATGGCTTCAACTTTATTTAAATAATGATTAAGCGTTTAGGAGCCAAAAAAGCTATCTTTTTTTGGACTTTTCTTGACCGAAACTAGAATTTATTAAAAGGGAGTATATGAGCTCTAGTTTAGTAAATGATTTCTCTTTAGTCCTTACCTATTTTTTGAGATGTCTCAAAACTTTAAAATATATTTTATCCTACTAGATATGGTGTAAATGTATATAAAATGTTTTCCTAACCATTT
>NZ_SMMB01000771.1 GCF_009711365.1 Xanthovirga aplysinae
ATACCATTTTAAAACATGAGAAACCGAAAAACAATGAGAAAATATCTTCAAAAATTTAAGGGATTAAGGGATTGAGATTAAAATCCAATTAGAAAATATTGATTTGATCTTTTTCTGGGAGAAAATAATTAATTTTTAGAACTGAAATAAAATATACGGACATTCCCAAACTGACAGATATCTAAAAATTCAAAAAAATGTGGAATAACTGGAGTGAAGAAGAACTAATAGATCATTTGCGGGATTATAAAGACAATTTTGAACCTGGGGAACTTAGGGAGCATATTGATGCACATTTTAAAGAGAGAATTAAAAATCTAAAAGTCCAGGTTAATGTCAAATTAATAATAATTCCAGGTGCTGACCTTAGTTATATTGACAATACTATTCGGGCAGCTAATAGAATACTGAATAGGTATAATATTTCCATTAAAGAAGAAGAGAGGATTTTTATGTCTCGGGATGAGTTACATAGAGGTATTAGTGGTCTGACTGAAAATGGTGAATTTGAAAGTGGAACAAAAACGATTGATAGATGGGACTTAGCGGGTAAATACACACAAAATAATATTTTACCTATTATATGGATAAACGATTTTACAGGTTACGGGTTTATGAATAAACCTGAAGGTATAACTTGTCCACTTTCTTTAGGGAATGAATTAAGAAGTGTAATTTACATAAGAAATGGGGCAAGTGGTCAAACCTTGGCTCATGAATTGGGACATGCTATGGGGCATGATATTGGAAAAATTGATCATGGACATCATATAAATGACAATCTACATTTTAATTTAATGCATGGTGATTCTATATGGTCCAGCAAACACACTCGGCTAAGAAGAGAACAATTCGCGGCATTTAAAGGAAGCAGGTTTGTTACCTTAGTTTAAAGTTCTTCTCCCTCTTAAGTAAGTAGAGGCTTTAAAAATGTTATAAAGGATAAAACACCAAAGGAAATTATATTATTATCCCTGATATCGAAGAGGATGAAATACACTCGAATATTCCAATGATTTTTTTAAAAGGTTATGAAATGATGGTGAATATAGGTCTACCGTTATCCTTGATGAAATAATTTTCTCCACCAATTTCTTAAACCCTTTTAAGATAAAATTTTGAACTTAAAAACAGTAATTTGATGTTGGATTGTTTCAAATAGAGTAAGGAAAATTTCTACCTTTCCATACCTTCTTTGTTTTTTATAGGTGTAAATTCTAATACAATTCTAATACAATTTTTTGCCCATCGTGGTATTTATTTCTTTAAATTAAAGCATAATAACTTTATTAATATTGAAGTCTTTTATATAAATATTAGATCATTTAATTGGTGTTGAAAAAAAAATGAAAACCTATCAAACATCCTTTTTTGATTATCTTAAACAAGTTTTAAATAATAAATGGAATAAATTTTTTGCTATGTTAAATAAATTTTTTTGTTATGAAGAGCATTATTTACACCTCACAAAAGGGGAAATGGCTCATTGCATTTCCCATTATTTTTTTACTCTCGTCTTGTCAGGACGATCTTTTTAATGAAGTGGAATCCACAGCTGACTATTCCCTAATTGAAAGCAATTCATTCGAGGAACGAACTCCTGTTGGTTTTGGGGTTGATTTGGAACTGGCTTTTCAGGAGGAAGGAAACGATCCTATTTTCACTGCCTCAGGACATGTAGACCTAGAACCCACAGATGAATATCTTGACGAATTTTTCCATATCACCAGTGCAGATTTAAAAGAATTAGAATACCCTGATTGGACACAGCGAGAAGATTATGGAGAGAAGTTAAAAGCTGTTGATATTCTTATTCGCCTTGATAGTGCTGATATTAATCCTCCCTATGTTGAAGGAAACAATGATTTTCGTCCAGCCAATATAATCATGGAGGTCAATAATGCTCGTATCTTAAGCCTTACCTCAGATCCAACAATTTTAAATACCCAAACATTTGAAAATAATAGTGATGTGACAGGCACTTTCACTGGATCAGTTACTCAAACTGTTTCAAGCAGTGTAACGTCTAGTTATAGTACAACTACTGTTTTTGGTTTTAAAAACACTACTAAAATAAGTGCTAAGATTTTTGGAGTGGGGGCCGAAAACTCAACTGAATTATCTTTCTCTGAATCTGATACAGAAGGTTCCTCTGAAACAAGCACAGTAACTGTAGGTTCATCTTCTGAAGTAAGTGTCACTTTAGATCCAGGACAGAGTGTCCTTGCTACACTTTCGGCGAGTAGAGGAAAACTAACAGCTAGAGTTACTTATGATGTTTACTTATTTGGAGATATTGCTGCCACTATTGGTTGGACCAATAATTTTGTTGGAATTGAAGGGTCAACACCCCCTCCATATGAGATAATAAATTTAGAAGACCTTCCAGAGGACCCAAATGATTTTGATTATTCAAAACCTTTTACCGGATCAGGAACACTTCCTGTTTCTGCACAAGAAGTTTTTGCATTAAACAACATTATTGCAGCAACAGTCACCCAGGATATCGAACTTGACTATTTTAGTAACGCTAAAGTAGTTCTTTCTAATCCTCAGACTGAGGAAAAAATGATGGAGATGGCTGCTGATACTTGGTAAATTATAACCCAAAACATGAGGCTAAGTATTAATTGTTCGCGGTGCTAATAATTTACATCAACCTACTCACCAGGTGGTAATAGAATTTTGGCCTTCACTGGAAATGGAGTATGTTTTTTAGTTAAATGAAGTATAATAGAAAGGAATCTTAAGATAGCAAGAGAAAAATTATCATTTATGCCAGGTATTCTGAACATTTACTTGAATTGAGACTGCTATTACAAATGAGGAAAATTGAGAGAAGAAAGAAGTTGTTCGTTTTTTTACAATTTATTTAAATTTGTATAACTTAATATTGGAACAGTTTTTAAATTTCAAATTAAAAATTTTAATGAAAAGAAGGAGTTCACTAATATTTGTTGTTTTTGTTCTATTTATTCTTTCCTGTACTGAGACTACTTCCATGCAAGAGGAATCTTCTGTGCTAGGGATAGAAAGAATTATTGTCAATGGCGTTGAATATGTTGTGGATGATCAGGACAACCATTTAATTGGGGTAGCACAGGGAGAAGATGAAATCATAATAACTGGATTTAGTACAGGCCCAGGTACCAATTCTGCCGATTATGTTGTCCTTTGTGAAGATTTTATTTGTTCCGAGACAGCCCCTTTGGTTTTTAGTAAGTATGAGGATGTAAGTATAATTACAGATATAGAGGAAAAGGAGAATGGTAAATTATATAGGATAACTGTAAGCCGGGAAGGTTATCAAACAAGTATGGTTTATAGTTTTTATATAACTATTGCAGAAGATGAGGCCCAGCTAAAGGGTAAGTTTAATCTGTTTGGTGATGATAGTTTAAAATTCGCCTATAACTTCATGGATGATGAATGTGAGGGGCATTGTCCTATGGTAGATTTAAATTTACATTTAGTGGATTTATATTTAAATGGAAAATATTATAAAGCTTTTTCTATCCCCCAAGATGAAGATTTTTTTGGTTCTCGTGTGGTTGAAGGTGTTAATGCCCTATTTCGAAATTTTCCTCCCATAAGGTATGAGAACGGAAATTATTATGAATATAGGGATGAGCAAGATGTTTTAATCCTGACAGATAGTTTGAAATTAGGGGATAAGTGGACAGTAGAATTTGATCGTCCCGAAGGGCAAGGTACTTACACTTTTGAAGTAATTACTCTGTCATTGACAGGTGTTTTATATGAATATGTTTATCAAATTCGGGAAACAGTTCATTTCAATCAACCAGGAATTGAT
>NZ_SMMB01000574.1 GCF_009711365.1 Xanthovirga aplysinae
ATTTAGAAGTAAATCGATCTATTTTCGAATTCAGGTTGGAAGTGATAGTCCTCATAGGCAAAGTAGAGGGTTTTCCCATATGGGGAGAAAAAAGTTCTTAAAAAATGTCGGAATTCTAAACACCAAACCGAACGAAAAACGAAATCCAAAAAGCAAAAGAACAAAAGGAAACCCTGGAGAGCCTGCTTGGTTTTCAGGTGAGAAACCAGCCTGAAAATAAAGCAAAGGCCCAGTAGGCTGCCTTCTTTCTTTTGCTGGGCTTTTGTTTGGGGTGGGTGTGGAATGTTACGCTATGTGCTTAACGGCTTTTGCTGACAAAGCATAGCGGAGCCAGCACCATAAACTTCACGTCTTATGTGCAGCTTTGGATGGTGCAGCGGGTATTGTGGCCGCCATATGTTCCGTGACAGCTGTTAGCATAGGAACAGACAGCCTAACCCGTGGCTTAAAATTAAAAATGAGGAACGACCGAATGGAGTCCTGGACATGCGACAGATTATTAGTCACAGTTTTTTTCAAACGTATTTTCCAAATCACGCTAATATTTAAAAATATTAGATTTTACTTTTTAGAAAGCTGATCAATGTTCTCAAAATTAGATTGCAATTCATTCATTTGCCATTGTCTGACTCTGGCATTTTTAGCCAATTCTAAAGAACGATCACTTGCTTTTTTCGCTTTTTTGAATTCACTTCTTTCTGCATAAATTTTAGATAATCCTTCATATGCTCGAAATGAATTTGGTCGTTTTGTAAGACATTTGTTATACGTTTTTTCAGCATCCTCATATTTTTTGGCATTCATCTGATAGCGTGCCAATGAGATATAAAATTCATCCATTGAGTTTGGAAAATGTTGATCAATTTCTGATTCTAAGAGATCAATATCGCCAGTTAGATCTTTTCGATAATAATAATTCATCATGCTCCCAAAATTGTAAGCAGGCAATGAGAAATCAGTAGAAAAATCTGTATTAATTTTTTTATAATGATCCATCAGATCTTGAGCTGAATTAAAACTATAAAACTGTGTTCGACTTACTTCCCAATCCTTGAACAATGTGAGCAAAGCATCTTGAATTGCTATCATATGAACTGAGCCATGATTTTCATTTTCATAATGTTTAAAATTCCATTTTGAATCGTAAGGAAAATATTGATCAAGAATTCCCACAAATCCTCTAACGCCCATACCTTGTGTGTTTGCAAGCGAAATAAATAAATTAGATTTTAATTCTTTTTGATCTTGAAAAATAGAATCTGCTTTTTCGGTTAAAGCATAATCATTCCACCACAGGGAAGGGTCAATGGAAATGAAACTATCGAATCCCTCTGGTCGCTCTAAAAAATGATTAGCTACAAATAAACCACCCATGGAATGTCCTACTAAAATATCGTACTCTGACGTTCGATATTTTTTGTTGACCATTGGCTTTAATTCTTCTTCTAGAAAGGTCATGAATTTATTAGCATTGCCACCATTTGGAGAATCAATATTTAGTCGGCAATAGTCTCGGAACTTTGTACTTCCTTTATCCGAAATTCCCACCACGATCATTTCGGGAATCTTATCGGCTACAGAAGATAAAAACTCGATTAAACCGGTATCATAGTAAAAATTATAGTCACCATCCATCAGATAAATGACTGGAAAATTTCCTTGGTCACTATAAAAATAACTAGGTGGTAAATAAACTTGAAAGGTTCGTTCCTCTCCTAAAATTTGAGAGGAAAAAGAATGCCTTTCTATGGGAATGATCGCATTGCTCGTCGTTTGACTGAACACTACATTTGAAGTAAAAATTAAAAATAGGACTGCTATAAAATATTTCATATTTAAATTATTGTAAATATTCATTAGTAATCTCTGATGCAGTTAAATTAAAAACACAAAGTCAAATAGGTAGCCTAGTTGCCATTCTTCTGAGAATAAAGGAGATTCTTATAAAATCGCCTTTTAGTCTATTACACTTTCATTTTTGATTTTTCAAAATTTTGAATTGTCATTGACAAATTCAATCCCTTTACTATTAGCCAAAATGCTAACACTATTTCTTGAAGGACTAAAGGTATTGTCATAATTGCATATTCTGATGAAATAACTTCAATAAGCTGAAATAGTATTAAGAAACTGGCTAACATAATCAGTAAATTACCAGCTATTCCCCAAATTGACAACCATTTAGGTATATGTTGTCCGTCAAAAAATGTATAGTATAAAAATAAATTCCCAACTCCTGTCGCCAACATTACCCCAAAATGATTAGTTAAATCTCGAACCAGTTTTAATATTTCACCAATGTTTTGAAAATAAGGCAAGTTTGAAGATGTTGAGTTTAGGTACTGCTGACTTAAATAAATAAAAATAGGCAGTAAAATCACGCCTATTAACTGAAAAACTCCTGCGATTACCCTAAACCCGACAAAACCAATGGCAATATTCTCTTTATGATTTCTTATTA
>NZ_SMMB01000316.1 GCF_009711365.1 Xanthovirga aplysinae
CACAAAAAAAGTGTCCAAATCCATATGTACAATGCTCCTCTCCTCCATTTGATTTTATATTAATGTCACAAAAATTAACAAACATGTTAATATAAACAACATAAATACAAAAAAAGATTTCATCACTCCTTCTTTCCCTAAAGAATTCCATATTTAAAATCAAACATTGAACTTTTCTAGTAAGGGGAACACCAGGCTAAACGGAAGGTGCAAATTTTAACTTCTTCAATGGGAGTAATCCAAAAATCCACCGAACAACGTTTTTAAGTTGTCCAAACTATAAGATTCTTCCCTTCATTCAAAATATTTTTTCATAGTCGTAGATTATACGTTTATTATACGTTTATTACACGTTTAATATACGTATAAATACACTTTTAAATTTGCGGGTCTCCTCCTAGTGATTTAACTTAATTCAAAGTGATGAAGGACCCTACCAAACATATTACCCTAAAGCACCTTCTAATTAATGGTCAGAAAAAAATTGGCATTCAATTTTATCCCGACAAGATTATTCAGGCCTTAATTAAAGAGCTTCCCACTCCAAAGTGGTCAAGAAAATATGGAATGGTATATATTGAAAATACCGCCACCAACTTAAAAATAGTTTTTGAGAGGTTCAGAGGAGTAGCCTGGGTAAACACCAAATATTTTTTCAAAAACAGCACTTTAAAAAATAATAATAAACCTTTAAGTATTGAATGGTTCAGGCAGCGTAAACTTCCTGAACATCATAAAGTATGTCCAGAAGCCTATTTCCTAAAGCTCGAAATTAAGAAGTATTCTCTTTCCACTGCCAAAAGTTACATCTCTCATTTTGAAGCTTACATGAATTATTTTAAAACCAATGAGCTATTAAAGCTCAATGAGAATGATATTAGGAGTTATTTAGGACATTTAGTGAAAGTCAATAAATCTGAAGCTTATATACACCAAGCAATTAATTCCATCAAATTTTACTACGAAATGGTTTTAGAAATGCCTAATCGTTTCTATGCCATTGAAAGACCTCGAAAAAAAGTAAAGTTACCCATTGTGCTTAGTCAAAAAGAGGTATCTGGTATGTTAAATAATTTGCCTAATATTAAACATAAATGCATTTTGGGACTG
>NZ_SMMB01000259.1 GCF_009711365.1 Xanthovirga aplysinae
GTTTCCTCAATCACCTTAATTGTGCCCTCTTTACTTTCAATAATAACAATCATTCGCCATTCCTCTTTCTCAAAACTACAAACTGAGACCCTAACACATGTTAAAGAAAAATTGCATCAGGCTTATGTCGAAGAAATAAAAACAAAAAATGAGCTACCGTCTGATTTTGAGATTAAGCTTGTACAAATCCCTAAGAGAAATATCCTGGCCATTTACTACATCCTTGTTATTGGACTCATGTGCTTAGGAGTGTGCTTAGCCATTTGGTTGATACTTTAGATTTACTTTCTTTTACCAACATAATTTATACTTAAAGAATTTGAACTTTGCACGTTAAGAAATTCTAAATTCTATAAGAAGGAAAAATATTTTTGAAAACAATTTTATTTTGATCCAGTAAATATTTAAAACCATTTGGGGGCTTTTTTGCTTTGAACTCCAAGTTAATTTACCCCATTTGAAGTTATTTCCAGTTCCATAACATAATATCCCATTTTTCTCCCAATTCTGAATTATACTGTAAAATAGTTTTAAACCCTATCTTTTCGTGTGCACGAATAGATCTCCTATTTCTTGTAGCCACCTCAGTTATCACATAAGTAAAATCATCGGACATCTGTTTTTTAAGGCCCTCATATAAGCGATAAAAAATACTTTTTCCTCTAAATTCTTTGGCAATACAAACCTGCCCCATAACAAAGTAATTGGCATCTTTTAGGGGCGTTCCCTCAAAAGAGAGTTCGTCAATTTTACAAAACATAGGAAGAAGCACTGGGATTTCTTCAGAAAACTTTTTTAGCATCACCAAGACGTATCCTATTACTTCTTCATCAACTTTAGCCACAATATGCTGATACTCTTCATTTAATTCTTTTAAAAGAGCTAAA
>NZ_SMMB01000091.1 GCF_009711365.1 Xanthovirga aplysinae
GCTAATTAGTAGGTTGTAGTTCAGAGAATAAGTAGATTGATTCGTAGTAGGATCGATATAGCTCTGATCTAAAACTACCGTTCCACTTGTCCTGGGTGCAATTTCTGAAATTGTGCTGCCCGTGTTGTCCTCTATATCTAATTCCATCAAGTCCTGGTTATAAGTAACTTCATCCCCTTGTGGATCGCTAGGGATAATAACCACTAGAGGAAAATTGGTATTGTTTGTTATTGTACATTGCTTGGCCATTGTTCTGGTTTTTTAGTGAGAGTTATGTTGATTTGTGCCTTAGAGGTTAGAAAAACCCTCCCCTATTT
>NZ_SMMB01000022.1 GCF_009711365.1 Xanthovirga aplysinae
TAAAACATCTCGGAAGAATAAAGAGTTTAATCTTGTAAATGGTCATTTCTATGTACCCATTTGAGCAATGAATAAGGAATGCAAATAGGAGAGGGCTTTTCTAACCTCTAAGACACAAATCAACATAACTCCCACTAAAAAAACAGGAGAGGGCTTTTCTAATCTCTAAGACACCAATCAACATAACTCTCACTAAAAAAATAGGGGAGGGTTTTTCTAACC
>NZ_SMMB01000700.1 GCF_009711365.1 Xanthovirga aplysinae
TATATGATTCCAGGTTGGAAAGATACCGAGGAAGAAGGGTTTAATCCTGGTGAGTTTTTCGTGGAAGGAAACTTTATTATAATTGAAGGTCAAAAAGAATTTGCATATAGTGGTGGAGGAGATGATTTGTGGGGATTAGGTAGAATTTCTTGTGCAGAAGAGGGGGAATTCTGGTATAATTATGTAGATTCTTATGGTGATGCTGGAACCCTTTACTTTAAAAGACAGTAATCTTTTTCATTTTAAAATTTTAAGGTCCCGATGTTTCATTGGGATCTTTTCTTTTTTTATTGATAATAGGTATGGGGTCTTTTATAAGTTTCAGGTTGTTATTTTAATTTTGTTGGTTCTATTTAAAACCTAAAAGGCTTAACTACAAAGTTTTATAATCTTTTTAAAGAATAAAGAAGATATGTCTAAAGTAGGAATTTTTGTTTTCTTGTTGGTTACCTTTGACCTGAATTTTCAGTAGCTTTTGTCCAGAGGCCGATTAAACTCTGGGGTATATATCAAGCCATGGAAGAATTGTATAACTTATACCCTTAACGTAAGATTAAACCTGCTCGATTTAAAGAATTCATAAGGACCAAGTTAGAGAAAAGTAAGTTCACGTGTAATGTCCTCTCCGACCAAGGGAGCGAAGGTTATAAGATCCCGGTGGTTTTTCATGTGTTGGAAACTAATTTTATCGGATTCAGAAAGTCTCTTGGCAAAGAGAATAATATTTATGGTTGGTTACAAGCCAGTGTTTCTGAAGATGGTGAATCATTTGAGGTGCTAAAGTATGGGTATATCTCTAATCCACATGCAAAAGTGTTTACTGGATTAGTATTCCAAAATGAGGGAGTGGATTTCTTTTTGGAAAAGAATAGTGTTACCCTATTAGGGGCGACTACATTCAAGGAGTTTGGAGTTTTGAAAAATGATTCTGATCCAGTTCAATGGAAGTGGTTTTTTGAAGGTGGGGAACCTGAGACCTTAGTGGGCAAAATTCAACCTGAAATTAAAAATTAGGAAAATGGATCCTATAATGTAGGTTAACAATAACGGATGAGAAGGGCCATACTTTAAATGAAACAAAAGAAGATTTCAACATCGTTGAAAAAGCAGAAACTGAAAATTTCCTAACCGGATTAGAGTATACTTATTGATGGGGTAGAAAAAAAGTTGTTATAACTAATAACCATAAATCCCTATTCCGATCTCAAAGCCTTAACAAGGTGATTCAGCGACGCCTTTTTTACTGAATAAAACAAAGTAATCAGAAAAAAGAAGCTGACAATCAGAACAGGAACGATAAAAAACCAAATTCCTATGGAAACATGGTAAGCATAGTGCTGTAACCACCCTCAGCCTGTTAAATATCCGATGCTTAATCCCGCTATAATGGAAATACCAATAAGCCAGACAAAACTTTTGGATAAGCCCATTATGTCAATAGTGCCTGCTCCCAATACTTTATGAATAGCTATTTCCTTTTCTCTTTCCTTGAAGGTGTAATAGGTGATGATAAAGATCCCGAAAGAGCAGACTATTAAAGTCAGGATACAAAACAAGTTAAGCCATTTCTGGAAGCGGGCTTCGTTTTCATAGAGTCTGTTTATTCTTTAGGAGAAGTCCGTATAGACAAAGTCGTTATTTGGAAAAACTTTCTTCCAGACTTTTTCCAGATATTCCAGGCCATCCCTAAAGCCTTCAGGATCTAACTTTACTACCGCAGGAATTATCAGATCCCCTTTTTCCAAAAGGAAGATAACAGGCTCAGTTTTAAATTTTAAGCTCTTAAAATTCACATCTTCTGTTACACCGATTACTTTTTTATTTTTTACCCGGTCTTCAACCTGAATCTCTGTTCCAATGATTTGATTTGGATCCGTGTAGCCCAGCTTTTTACAGGCAGAATAATTAATGATAATGTCATTTTCACTATCTTTTGTATAGTACTTCCCGGCTAAAAGTTTCATTCCAAAAACTTCAAACCAGTTATATATTACACTGTTATAAACAAATTGCTGTCCATTATCAAATCCCGTTTTTTCATTCGAAACCATTCCTTTCATTCCATAACCATATCCTCCCGGATTGCCCCTGGCTTTTGTCACGTCTATTATGGAAGCATGTTTTTTAGCATCAATGTCAAATGTGCGCATCATGCTGTTCATATTCCACCAATCTTCCATATGGGGTTGCCAGATCATAACCAGGTTATCTTTTTCAAATCCAAGATCTTTGTTTTTTATAAACTGATTTTGCTGAAAAACTAAAAAAGTAAATGACAGGAACAAAATGCATATGGTAAACTGTACGATAATGGGAGCAGTTTTTGAAGTTATTTTTTTTGAAAGCACTTTACTTTTTCTTTGAAGTGTGTGTAGTGGTTTGGATCTTGAAAAGATGAAAGCATATAGCATACTTAAGAGCATTGAAAATGCTAAAAACATGCTGATAAAAAAAAATATAAAAGAATCTCATTTTTAATGATAAAATTGGCTGGAAAATCCAGGTATCTGGAAACTGTTTCCTTTGTCCCCAGAAAGAGATCAAAAACAAGGAAAAGGGCCAGAACGATTTGTATCAGGGCTTCAATAAAAAACAGTTTTGAATTGTCTCTCATACCTGCTCTAAGCACTTTTCTTATCCCCACCTCTTTTGACCTGTCCATGGTTTTGCCAATGAAATATCAATGAAGTTGAGGTAGGTCATGATGAAACAAATGGTGCCCACCAAAATTGCCAATAACATTGCCTCAAAATCACCATCACTTTCGACCGAGAAATCTTCTGGCAAACCTTTTCAGGTAGATGGATGGATTGTGTATAGATGGGTCGTTATGTGAGTTTTTAAAATACTTTTCATTTTTTCCGCACTTTACAAGGCAGAAAATAGGAATAATGGTAGTGAAATTGGGAAGGTCTGGTAAGGGAGGGCGAAAACTCCCTTCATAAAATGCTTTTTTAAAAAAGGGTTTAATGGATTTTCTAATTAATTCTTAAAAGAAGAGGGAACAAAAAGCCAATAGTTGGTCCCTTAACACTCTAAATTCTTGAATGAATTGAAAAAAAAGAAACTTAAAATCAAAATGGGGTTCAAATTTAACTAGATAAAAATATTAATCTGATAAGTAATATTCTGAAGCTCCCTCTGCCTTAACTAGGATAGATCCGGTTTTTACAATGAATTCAGATTTTGACATTCTAAGATTTTCTTGAAGACTTTGAATAATTAGAATTCCTTGAAAAGGATTAAAATGTTTGTGTTTTTCTTCTCCTAATACCCATGTAATTTATTGTCTTTTATTTAATTTTTTTTTAATTAATAAGTAAATTGTTTTTTATTAATTTATATGTGTAATAATGGTTTTTTACCCGTGAAAACAATAAAAA
>NZ_SMMB01000617.1 GCF_009711365.1 Xanthovirga aplysinae
TTTTACCACTGAAAGACCTGAAGGAGATTATCCATTAGCTTTTGAGTCTTATCTTTTTCACCATCCTAATCATTTAAATCTTCAATTTGAGGGTTCTTATTTGGAGTTTTATGTAGTCCATACTGCTCATAGAAAACTTTTGGCACATTTACCCCTTTTTTTGAAGGATCAGCAGGCCATAAGTGGGATTAGAAGCCCTTTTGGAGCGTTGCTTTTTGATCATAAGATGGATGCACAATTGCTGCATGCTTTTGTGGACTTCATTTTATGGATATTAAAAGGACGGGGAATTCATTCCGTAACGGTAAAAAATATTTGCATGGGATTTCAGCCAGAAATGGTTAGTAAAACCATAAATGTGCTGGTCAATCATGGTTTTAGATTAAAGGAGGCTCCCATTAATTATCACTTATCTTTGGAAGCTTCCTTTGAACAGAACCTACATTTAATGGAAGCAAGGAAATTGAAAAAGTGTGCAACTTATGGTTTTGAGTTTCAATGTGAATCCATTGATCAATTGGAAGAGTTTTATGGATTTATAAGGTCCTGCCGAATGAGCCGAAATCAACCCATGAACATGAGTTTGGAAGGATTAAAAGATTGCTTGAGTGTATTTCCCAGGCATTACCAATTTTATTCTCTTCGTGATAAAGGAAAATTGGTTGCTGTGACTATTATCGTAGTTTTAAATTCCAGGGTGGTGTATAATTTTTTGCCGGCAAGTGATATGAGTTACAAATCTAGCAGCCCTATGGTGGCTTTACTTTATCAGATTTACCAATATTTCAAAAAGAAGGGATACGGAATTCTAGATCTGGGAATATCTGAAGTGGATACCAATCCTCAATTTGGTCTGCTTTCTTTTAAACAACGAATTGGGGGAAAGGCTTCGGTAAAGCCAACTTTTACCTTTACTTTTGCAGATTAAGAAATCTATTTTTTGGACATAACATAAATCAGGTCTTTTGAAATTTATCCCGGCTTCATTATGGTCTTTAGTGGCAGTCACTTTCAGGGCATTTGGAAGTTTGATAAGTCAGAAACTATTTGCAGTATATTTTGGAGCGTCAGGTGTTGGTTTATGGGCCCATTTCCAAAATCTCATTTCAATGGTAACGCATGTCCCTAATGATGGTATAAATCGGGGATTAATTCGCTTTTGGGCAAACAAAGAAGAAAGCGTGGTTGATAAGCACAAGTTTGTATTGGCAGCTATCTTGTGGCATTTACTTACACTTGGTCTTTTCATGGGTGTTTTTTTCTTTCATTCTGATTATTTATTTAATGAATTTGGGGGTAAGAAAAATAACTCATGGTTTTATACCCTTTTTTGGGTGGCCATGCCAATCTTATTAATTAAACTTTTCTTTCAATCTCTTTTTTTAGCTGACCAACGGATGAGGGTCTATTCCTTAGTAGATGTATTTACCTCTGTTTTATTGGTTTTGTTTCTTTGGTTGGTTGTAGATAAATGGCCTTTGGAAAAGGTATTTATCGCTTTTCTTTTTGGGCAGAGCGGAGGAGTGATTTTTTGCATTTATTTTCTGTTTCAATATCGTCATATTGATTGGAAAAAATTAAAATGGTCATTGAAAAGCTTTAAGGCTTTAGGTCATTATCTATTGATGGCCGCAAGCGGTTTGTTTTTTGGGAAATTTGTGAGCTTTTGGTTACGGGATTTTTCTATAGAAGCTTTTGGATTAGTGCAAACAGGTTATTGGCAAGCAGTAGTTAAAATTTCTGATCTTTATAAAATGCTATTTGTGGCTACAGTTGGAACAGTTGTTTACCCCCAACTTTCGGGTCTCATTCATGATTTAAATAAGCTAAGGGCTTATTTGTGGGAGGTTATTTTAAAAATAATCCCCTTAACTTTAACTGGCCTTTTATTGGTTTATTTTGGTCGTGGTTTCCTTCTCGAATATTTATTTACTACAGAATTTAGGGAAGCAGGTAAGTTTATTCCCTGGCAATTGGCTGGAGATTTTTTCCACTTTCTGGTTTATTTGTTAATGTATGTTATTTCTGTTCAAGGCAGGGCTAAATCCTATATTTTTATTCAGGGGCTTGGATCGGCCCTATATCTTTCCCTAGCTTTTTTTCTTTCCTCAAAGTACGGAATAATGGGTTTTCCCAGGGCGGAGTTTTTTATAGGGGTAATTTCTTTTTTGTTGTGCATTTGGTTTAACCGTAATTGGATAAAATGGAAAGCAATCCCTTGGTAACCGTAATTTGTCTTTGTTATAACCATGATGCGTTTGTACAAGAAGCCATTTATTCGGTTTTAACACAAACTTATTCGAATGTGGAGCTCATTGTAGTGGATGATGCAAGTACTGATAGGAGTGTAGCTCGTATTCGGGAATTAATTGCTGATTACCCTTCCGTTACTTTCCTTTCTTTGGATGAAAATGTGGGGAATTGCAAGGCTTTTAATTTGGGCTTAGCAAGAGCAAAAGGAAAGTATATTATTGATCTGGCAGCTGATGATATTTTATGTCCAAACAGGATTGAAGTAGGTGTAAAGGATTTTGAAGAGGTCAATAATTCTTATGGCGTGCATTTTAGCAATGCTTTTTTGATCGATAATAAAGGTCATTTAATCCGTTCTTTTTACCCCCTGGATGAGGGAGGAAAATTGAAAATTGCAGTTCCGCAGGGTGATGTTTATGCAGCTTTGGTGCAAAGATTCTTTATCTGTACGCCTACTATGATGATGAGAAAAGATTTATTGGAGGAGCTGGGGGGGTATGACGAAAACCTGGCTTATGAG
>NZ_SMMB01000789.1 GCF_009711365.1 Xanthovirga aplysinae
TTTAAGCTTTTCTAAGGTAAATTTTAAGTCAGGCAGATGCTCAAGAACATGCCATAGGGTAATACAATCATATTGTGGTTTATCAGAAAGTTCTTCTATTGAAGCTAAAAATCTCTGATCATTTAATTTTTCTGCTTGTGCTCTGGCATTTGGATCAGGTTCTATTCCCTGGATTTTCCAATCATTAGCTTTGCAAGTATTTAAAAAACTTCCTGTTCCACAGCCAATATCTAATAGGTGTCCCTTTTCTACTGAAAAATTTTCGATGAGTTTTAATTTCTGTCGTAGGGTAAATTGTCTTGCAAACCTATATACTGTATTAATCAGGCTATTACTCTTGTTAGCATGAGAAATGTAGTCTTCAGATTGGTAGTATTTTCCAATGGAATTCTGATCTGGTCTGGGATTTGTAAATAAGAAGTTACATTGTCCGCATTTTACTATTTGGAAAATTTCTCCTGAGACTGTAAAGTCTTTGCAGCTTAGAAATTCATTAAATTTTGTCGAATTACAAATTGGACATTGGGTTAAATTTTCCTGCATTGTTTGGGGTTAATTTTTCTAATATCCTTTAAGGTAAACTAAAAGAATGATGTCAATTGATGCTTCAAAATCTAATTAAAAATGTAGAGCTGAATATATATCGAATATCATTGAGTTAGTTAATTCTTTATAAACAAAGATGGGAATTTTTTTGCTACAGAATGAAGATTTTAATCGATTACTGTATAGTGGGAGGTAGTTAGGAACCAATAATTATGGGGAAGAAGGGGAGTAGGTTCTTATATGTTAGAAATATTAGCCGGTATCAAATATTTTGAGTTGTGGATAGCTAATGAAAGAAGTATGGGGAAAAATTATTTCCCCATATATACTATTAGAATTGAAATATCTGCCGGTGATACGCCACTTATCCGGCTCGCCTGTCCTAAAGTTTCTGGTTTGATTTTCTTTAATTTCTCTCTTGCTTCAGCTGATAAGGCGGTTATCTTATCGTATTCAAAATCTTCTTTTATTTTGTGCATATCTAGATTTTGAAGCCTTTCCGCCAGCTTTTTTTCTTTATCTATGTAAGTTTCATACTTTACTTGAATTTCTGTCTGTTCCAAAATTTCATTTTCATAGTTGGACAGATAGTCGTTCAAGGCTGGGGTAAGCTTTTTGATATGCTGTATACCCAATTCAGGCCTTTTTAATAGTTGATAGGCAGAACTTTTCTCTTTTATGGGAGCTGTTTTAATTTGCGTCAGAATTTCATTGACCTCGGCAGGTTTTACCTTCTTTTGTTTTAAATCATTGTTTAAACTGGAGGCTTTATTGATCTTTTGTTTTACGTTTGTTAGCCTTTCTTCTGAAGCTAATCCTAAGTGAAAGCCTTTTTCAGTAAGTCTTATATCTGCATTATCTTGACGAAGAAGAATTCTAAATTCTGCTCTTGATGTAAACATGCGATATGGTTCCTCTGTACCTTTATTGATAAGGTCGTCAATTAACACTCCTATATAAGCATCTGATCTTCTCAAAGTGAAAGGATCTTTCTCATGTACTTTATTGTGGGCATTGATTCCTGCCATTAGTCCTTGAGAAGCGGCTTCTTCGTAACCTGTTGTTCCATTGATTTGCCCTGCGAAATATAGATTTTCCACCAATTGAGTTTCAAGTGTTAACTTTAATTGAGTAGGTGGAAAATAGTCATACTCTATGGCATAACCTGGTCGGAACATTTTGGCATTTTCAAATCCAGGTATTTTGGTGAGCGCTTTGTATTGCACATCTTCAGGTAGGGAAGTTGAAAAACCATTGACATAGATTTCTACCGTATTCCAGCCTTCTGGTTCAACAAAAATCTGGTGTCTTTCTCTTTCTGAAAAGCGATTTATTTTATCTTCTATGGATGGGCAATACCTTGGTCCGATTCCCTTTATTCTACCATTGAACATGGGGGAACGGTCAAACCCAGTTTCCAAAATTTCATGCACCTCTTTATTTGTATAAGTGATGTGGCAACTATGCTGCTTTTGAAGAGGTGTTGTGGTATTGGAATAAGAGAACTTTCCTGGTTGTTCATCTCCAGGTTGCTCTTCCATTTTTTCATAGTTGAGGGAACGCGAATCGATTCGAGGCGGTGTTCCTGTTTTCATTCTTCCGGCTTCAAATCCTAATGTCGTTAATTGTTCGGTTAACCCTTTAGCAGCCCTTTCTCCCGTTCGTCCTCCACCAAATTGTTTTTCTCCAATATGGATGATTCCATTTAAAAAGGTACCGTTGGTGAGAACAACTGATTTTCCCTTAATTTCCAACCCTAAAGAAGTTTTTATTCCTTTAGCAATTCCCTTTTCCACAATAATTCCGGTAGCCATTTCTTGCCAGAAGTCTACATTAGGAGTATTTTCCAATGCTAATCTCCATTCTTCTGCAAAACGCATGCGATCATTTTGCGTGCGAGGGCTCCACATAGCCGGCCCTTTGGATTTATTTAACATTCGAAATTGTATCATAGATTTGTCAGATATGATTCCTGACATTCCTCCCAAAGCATCAATTTCGCGCACTATCTGACCTTTGGCTACCCCTCCCATTGCCGGATTACACGACATTTGGGCGATTGTATTCATGTTCATGGTAACTAAAAGTACCTTGGAACCCATCTTTGCTGCAGCATGTGCGGCTTCACAACCAGCATGCCCTGCTCCTACCACAATCACATCATATTCTGGAAACATAATATACTATGTTTTATTAGAAGGCTTTTTAAGGCCTGTTTCAGGAGTGTTTTATCTCTCCTATTTTGATTCTTTAAGTGTACTTCAATTAATTGTTCCACGTGGAACACTGAAAAAATAGTGGGACAAATTTAGAGGTATCTCCTTCATTTCACAAATGAGAGGTCTTTCTAAATATATTTTTATTATTATCAAAAGGTTGTTTTACCCTTTACTATTAAATTTTTTCGAGATGTTCCACGTGGAACACTAGATTAAAAATCTTTAGAATTGCGAAAAATTAAGGGATTCGTCTTCTTTCTTTCGCATTAAAGTGGCTTCCTCTTCTGTTTTATCTTTATATCCCAATAAGTGTAGCACACCATGGATAATAACTCGGTGCAATTCATTGGTGAAAGTACGTTTAAAGGACTTTGCATTTTCCCTCACCCTTTCCACACTAATGAAAATATCTCCTTCTATTTCGTTTTTTATTTCCGAATTATCAAAAGTGATGATATCGGTATAAGTATCATGATCCAGATATTCCATATTAATAGTATGGAGATAATTATCTGAACAAAAAACGAAGTTTAATTCATTGAGAACGAAATTTTCTTTTTTGATTATTTCTTGAATCCACCTTCTGGTTTTTTCAGAGTTTTCTAAGTCGAAATCTAAATCTTCATTAAAAAAGTTAATTGAGGCCATTCCTATTTTGTAAGGTTCATACGAAATTAAGAAACGTGTTAGAAGGAGTTTTCTTCTACAAGATTTCTATTCTTTTTCTTGATGTAAGTAAAATGCTGACGATTTGCACCTGGCTTTTATATTTTCCTTCCATTTATAGATGCTATTAGAGATAAGACTTATTAAATCTTTTTATTCCGCTCCTCTATTAAATTATTATTGTTAGGAGGTGAAATAATCTATGGTGATATAAAAGTTTGACCTCTCAAAGCAGAATTGTCAGGAACTAGAAAAAAATAAAATACCCAGTTTAAAAACCGGGTATATTTTTTTGAAGATTGCAGAGAAAAATCTAAATACTGAAAAAGTCTCTTAATTAATATAAAAATTCAATTCCACTAAACTGCCATTATTTTTGAAATGGACTTCATCAGCCAAATGTTTCATAAGGAATATACCTCTTCCTCCAGGTTTGTCAATGTTTTGAGGAGCGGTTGGATCGGGTAGTTTGTCATATTCAAACCCATCACCTTTGTCTTCGACGATAAAACGAACAGAAGAATCATCAACATTCAACGACAAAACCACATTCTTACTTTTGTTCCCTTTGTTTCCA
>NZ_SMMB01000998.1 GCF_009711365.1 Xanthovirga aplysinae
AAAAAAGATCACTAAATTCAAATTAAAACCAGAAGACTTAGGGGTTTTCAATTACTTAATTAACAGTGAATAATAATTACGCCAGTCAGAATTTGTCAACCCTAAACTCGTTTATTTTTGATCTTAATGATCATAATTTGAACTATGAAAAATACTAGGGAGAGCATTATATCAATATCCCAATTGGACAATGCATCAATCGATCATTTGCTAAAACTTGGTAGCAAAAGAATCCTTAGAAAAGGTAAAGTACTCTTTCATCCTAAATCTTACCATCATTATTTACACATTATTGAGTCGGGAGTAGTAAGAGCTTACACTCATTACAAGGGAAAGGAAGTCACCTTCTGGTTGGGCATGGAAGGCGATATCGTTTTTCCATACAGGACTTATATGTTTGGAAAAACCAGCTACGAGACAGTCGAACTCTTGGAAGACTGTCTATTTCACTCCTTTCTGATAAAAGACCTTCTTCACTTATTTGAAAGTGATTTGAAATGGGCTACCTGGGGACGAAAACTTGCAGAGAAAGAATTAATCAAAATGGAAGAAAGGTTCATCTCTTATCTTTTCAAAACGGCCAAGGAGCGCTACAATCAATTAATTGAACAAAAACCAGAAATCTTTAACCGGATCCAACTTCAGCATATAGCCTCCTACTTAGGCATGACCCAAGTTTCCCTTTCTCGCATCAGAGGAGAATACTAATCTTCTTTTTTAACAATTGTTAAATTTTTCCGAAAAACCTCTTCGTAAAAATTGCTAAACGGTAATTAAACGAATTTTTTCATGGAAAAAGAAATGACACAAGAAGATTTCAAATTAAGACAAAAGCATGTAATGCTTGATGACATTATGCATGTTCCTGTAGACATTGCATACACAGACATTGGATCAGGAGAACCGTTGATATTGTTGCATGGTATCCCAACCTGGTCTTTTCTTTACAACAATGTTATGGATGAGTTATCCAAACATTTCAGAGTAATTGCTCCCGACTTCATTGGCCATGGGTGGTCGGACCAAAGAGACTTCTTCGATAGATCGATTGAAGTGCAGGCTAAAATGATCCTCCGATTGATGGATCATCTAAATATAGAAAGTACGCACTTAATCGGACATGACACAGGCGGGGGAGTTTCATTGATTCTCGCGATCAACAATGGTGAGCGAGTTAGAAAGCTTATTCTTTCCAATATAGTAGCTTATGATTCCTGGCCTATTGATGATATGCTGGCACTTGGTAATCCTGAATGGAGCAATAAATCTTTAGAAGAAATAAAAAACTTTCTTCTGGAAGGGTATGATGTTGGTCTAACAGACAAATCCCAACTTACTGAAACTTTCAAGAATGGTATAATCGCGCCATACATCACAGAAATGGGTAAGGTGAGCTTGATTCGTAATGCTTCTTCACTCAATACCAATCACACTACATCATTGATAGATCGACATGGTACTATTCAAGCCGAAACACTTTGTCTATGGGGGGTTGATGATCCTTGGCAAACAATCACGGACGGTGAGAGACTTGCTTCAGAAATACCTAATGCGAAATTAGTAAGGCTCAAAAATGCATCTCATTGGGTGCAACAGGATGCTCCCGAAAGGTACTTGACCGAAGTTCTCAAATTTCTAAATGAAAATTAATGAGTATGCATGCCTTTATTGGTTCAGTAGGAGTTTTTCTACTGCTACTGGCCTATTTCCTGAACCTTATTAAGGTCATTAATCCATCAAGTTTGTGGTGTGGAATTTTGAACACCATAGGAGGAGCATTAGCCGCCTATTCTTCCTACCTGTTGAACTTCTTACCATTCATAATCCTTGAAGGAACATGGACGATAGTCTCTATGATTAGCCTTATTAAAAATCTTAAAACAAATTCTTAACAAAAAATATAATCAAAAATGACTAGCAAAATTCAAAATTTCAATCCTTATCCTACGTATCAGATTTTCAAACCTTTTAACTTATCTCTTTCAGCAAAAGCAGGTGATTTTTTGTTCTTGACAGGCCAGATTGGAGCCAATGATGACGGAACATTCCCTGAGGACTTTGATAATCAGTTAGAAAATGTACTAAAGCATCTGGACAGAATTATCAAAGACGCAGGGGCCAGTTGGGAAGATGTAGTTCAAATGCGTTCTTTTCATGTAGGTGATTTGGAAGAGCAATTTCCAAAGATCCTGGAACTTAAAGCCAAACTTATGCCAAAACATCAGCATGCCTGGACAGCACTAGGCGTTCAACAATTAATTCCGAAATCAAGTCTGATTGAAATAGATTTGGTAGTATACGTTGGTAAATAATACTAGCGCCATTAGTGAAGACGGCTGACGGTCATATGACCGTCAGTCCACCTCACACACCACAAGATGTACCACCTTCCTTACCATCTGGATCCTCTCTAAAATGATCCTCAAGATCATTTCTTAACACTAAGTCCCATATACGGCAGATGGTTACTTTTCTGTACTTCCCTTGATTATGTTCAGCATATATTTCTACTCTACGTGGTGTGAAGGCCGTGGCTGTAAAACCTAAATTAAAACTCTCCTAGCTCTTCCTAATCCAAGACTATGAGTTAACTGTGCTTTTACAACTATTTGCATCTTCCATCTCCAAATATCATTCAGAGTAGTTTATCCTTCAACCCTTCACCTATTGTGTACTGTTTTTCACTACCTAGTTTTGCAGTCTCCCTTACCCCAAGTCATCCCTCAAAGGAAGCCCTCTTGGGACATGGTAATGCTTGGGTTTTGTACACCGCCCATCAATAATCTGATTACATCAAGGTTGAACCAGAAGCCAGACTGATATCAATCATTGTGTAAATAGTTAGAAAAAATTTTACATAGAATTATGAGGTATTGTAAATCTATATATATTTGTACTATGTATTCAAAAGAACTACTTAAAGGAACGCTCACCGCAATCATTTTGAATTTATTAGCTGAAAATGAAAGGATGTATGGTTATGAGATCTTTCAACGCGTGAAAGAACTATCGGATGAAAAAATTTTACTAAAGGATGGCTCCTTATACCCTGCTTTGCAAAAAATGACTAAGGATGGTCTTCTTTCATATAAAGAAGAGTATATAGGAAAGAGAGTAAGAAAGTACTACTTCCTCACTACCAAAGGCAAACAGGAAAAAGTAAGATATCTCGCAGAGCTGAAAGACTTTTTGGCAACTATTAATAAACTTGTTTTTCCTCAATTCAACTTTTCATGAAATTATCCACTGACCAAGAAAATATTATTAAAAATTTTGTTGATTCCTAGGGACTAAAAATCCGGACACTCCGGGATGATGTTATAGACCATTTGTGCTGTGTTGTAGAAAGTGAATTGGGAAAAGATAAATCATTCGAGCAATTGCTAGAGAAAGCCTTAATAGATTTAGCGCCTAACGGCCTTATTGAAATTCAACACAAAACAATCTTTTTATTAAACTCTAAACGAATAATAATTATGAAAAAACTAATGTATTTGATTGGATTTATTGGCTCAATCACATTGACTGCTGGAGTAACTTTTAAGTTACTTCGAATGCCTTTTAGCACAGAATTATTTACTGTTGGCTTCTTGACACTTCTCTTAGTTTTCATACCGCTTCTTGCCATTGACAGATATAAGGTTACGCTATCTAAAGCGATTACAGTAAGATTGAAAATAATTTTAGGAGTGGCAGCGGCTATAATAACAGGATTATCAGGCCTATTCAAGTTAATGCATTTGCAAGGAGCTGACCTTTTGTTAATGCTCGGGTCATTTGTATTTGCATTTGGATTTCTACCTTTCTACTTCTTCACCATGTATAAAAAATCAATTTCTTAGTTCTTACCGTTAAAAAATAGAAAACTGGTCACATGGTAAAGGGAATCTTAGCTTGGAAGTTAGTTTTCGTTTTTCATCACTAATTATGAGTACGCCAACCTACCGTATTGGCTAAGTGCTGAATTGCTACTATATTGCTTTCTAAAAGCTAAAATTCATATACAGGAATTGGCATTAATTAGAAAAATGAAGAAACTCAATATCATCATACTTATTACAATTTGTTTTTTGAGTTGTAAAAATGAAACCGAAAATATTAAAGTGAGATTTTTAACCGAAAAAATTCCTGGTGATATTCCTATTGAATTTAAAGAAATTATTATTCCTAATAATAAACTCATCCATAAAGGGATATTCAGTCCTGATTTAAAAGAATACTATTACACTATTTCCGACAAGGGTTTTGAGCAATTCGATGTTTATGCCATGAAAAAACAGAATGGAACTTGGTCTAAAGCCGAAAAGGCTTTTTTCAATAGTGACCATAGTGAACACGGGATGAGCTTTTCTCCTGATGGAAACTCACTTTACTTCAGCTCTACCAGACCTGTAAATATTGATGGTGTGTCAGAAACCTGGCATATATGGAAATCGACCAAAATTGATGGGAAATGGAATGAACCAACTTTTGTTGATATTCCCAACTTGAGAGATAAATTGGTTTCTCATCCGACAATAGCTAATTCTGGAACAATCTATTTTCATGCTAGTAATTTAGATTATAGCGAAATGGATATCTATCATTCAAATCAGGTGAATGGCAGCTTTGAAAATGCAGAAAAAACTCCAATTTCAGTGAATTTACAAGTTGGGAAATGTACTCCTTATTTTTCGCCCAAGGAGGATTACCTGATATTTGCTTCAATTGGTCATCAGCTTGACTTGATGATAAGTTTTAATGATGGAAAAGGTAAATGGGGGAACACAAAAATACTAAATGAGAAAATTAATAAATTCGGACAAGGCAACCCTTATGTAACACCTGACAATAAATTTCTTTTCTTCACTTCGGGAAATAATTCAGACCAAAAGTGGAAAGTAAAATGGGTTAATATTGAATCTGAATTAAAAGTTAACTAATGCCAATCGTGTAAACAGCTGACGGTCAAATGATCACCAGTGTGCCTCACACACCACCGGACATACTTCCTCCACTGCAATCCGCCTCCTTGCAAAAATGTTCCTATGGATCATTTCTTAAACCTCTACCCCATATACGACGGTTGGTTACTTTTCCGTACTTCTTTTGTATATGTTTAGCATAGATTTCCGCTCCATGTTGGGTGAATATCGTTGCTGTAAAACATATAACAAGATTCTCCTAGCTCTTCCTAATCCAAGCCTAAGAGGTTAGCTGTGCTTTTACAACTATCTGCATCTTCCACCTCCAAGTATCACTGAGAGCGGTTTAACCTTCAACTCTTCTTCTTTCTGATACTTTGGCCTCTGCCGACTTCTCTCCAAAATCGGGTAAGATCTCCCAGGGTAAGGCATCTTCTTTTTTCCAATGTCTGCCACATCTACATGTCAAGTGTCCAAATGCTTTTGCCCTCCCTCCATTTGAGGCAAGTTGGACTTCACAAGGAGGTACTTGCTCACCCCACCTGCCATGCTTCTTAAATGGTTCCTGTTTTTCAGTACCGTATTTTGCAGTCCTTCTTTCTTCAGTGGATCCCTGACGTCCCCCTTGCAACTTGCTATTGCTGCGGCTATATCCACCGCGCAAAAGACACTTGCACCTTCTAGATAATAAACCTATTTTTGGTAGATTAAAAGATGCCTATTACGGGCACATACAATGGTGAGCTGCCATACTTTTGAAGTGCACAAAAGCCGACACTAAAAAAGAACAGCAGCCAGCCAGGCCTTTAGTAAACATAAACCAAATGGACAAAAAATGAAAGATACTATTAATATTATAATAATCGTGACCTGCCTGCTGTCTGGGTGCTCATCAAATTCTAATAATGACTCAATAAACCTATCAGGCCCTTTTTTTGGAATTAAACCAACAGATTCAGTTCAAATCTTAGCTCCTGGAATTGTCTCATCAAATCTATTCGAATACAATGGTACATTTTCTCCTGATGGTACAGAATTTTATTATACAGTGAATTTTCCAGCAAGAAGTATTATTGCTTTTATGGAACTAAAAACAGACAATACTTGGACCGGTCCTGCTTATGCCCAGTTTTCAACTGAGTATTCAGATGTCGATCCCATATTCTCACCCGATGGAACCCGCCTTTACTTTACTTCCAATAGACCTACAAATGATACTTCTCTCGTAAAAAGAAACAATATTTGGTTTGTGGAAAGGCTTACCAATGGATGGAGCACTCCTCAACTTGTTTCATTAACAGAAAAGGGTGACTATTACAGTTCGCTTACCCAAAAGGGTAACATATATTTTAACAGTTGGAAGACAGGGGATATTTATAAAGCGATTAAAACAGATTCCACTTACCTAATAGAACGATTAGTCGATGTTATCAACTTGGATAAAAAAGTAGGGGACCCGTTTATTTCTCCAAATGAGGATTATTTAATTTTCAGAGGGGAAAATCTTGAAGGTGGCTATGGATCGAGTGATT
>NZ_SMMB01000066.1 GCF_009711365.1 Xanthovirga aplysinae
CGTCTGGTTGTGTTAGTTCAGATAGAACCCCAGTAGTAGGAACTGTTAATACTCTACCATCACAACCTGTTGTTGTTGGCGATGAAGTTTGTGATGCAGGAGAGGTATCATTAGCAGTAACAAGTCCAAATGCTGGTTATGATTATAAATGGTTTGACAGTGATCAAGCAGGAACATTATTGCATACGGGGTCAAGGTTTACTCCCTCTATAATAAGCACTACCACATATTATGTTGAGGCTGTTAATTCGTCTGGTTGTGTTAGTTCA
>NZ_SMMB01001078.1 GCF_009711365.1 Xanthovirga aplysinae
CCACCTTTTACACTGCCTCCATCTAATTCTTAGAAGAACAAATATCAAAAAAAAGCATTTAAAAAAATGCAAACTATTAGACAAAAACGAAATCCAATTGTATTTGTTTGAAGATTATGGCTAAAAATTGGGGAAATACTCCAATACTAAAACCTTCATTTCCCTTTGGTAAAGAAATTTATAAGTTTGTCTTTAAAATCCCCACAAAATTCACTTACAATGGGTTTTAATTTTCCTTCAAGAAAAAAATGGCTTCACTAGTAATCGAATTTCCAATCTCCATCTTTTTACCTTTATATAGTTGTTATTATTGAAAGTCCTACCTAAAAGACTTGTACCCTCCTTCAACCCCCCTCTTAGAAAGCACTATTTGCCACAATTGATCCTTTCTACTTTGAAAAATAGCTGCAAATGACAAAAGGTAAAACTTCCACATTCTATAAAACCGTTGGTCATATTTACCTTTAATCATATGCCAGTTACTTTCAAAGTTTTTGAACCAAGCCATTAATGTTTTATAATAGTAATATCCAAAATTATGCCAGTCTTCCATCACAAATAAACCCTCTATAGCCTTGCCAATTTGGCTAATGGAGGGTAGCATTCCATTAGGGAAAATATACTTATCCACCCATGGTTCTATTGATTTCATTGTAATGGGGCTTCCCATTGTATGCAAGAGAAAAAGTCCATTTTCCTTCAAATTTTTCTCCACAACCTCCATAAATTGCCTAAAGTTCTTGAACCCCACCGCTTCAAACATCCCAACACTTACAATCTTATCAAATTTACCATATTCAATAAAATGCCTATAATCCCTATTAACAAAGTTAACAGGCAATCCTTTACAAAAATCTTTGGCAAAACTTAACTGTTCCTTAGAAATGCTTACCCCTGTTACCTCACAACCATAATGTTCAGACATAAATTTGGCCAATCCACCAAAACCACAACCTATATCTAATACTTTATCACCCGGCTTTAAATAGAGTTTTTTGCAAATTAGTTCAAGTTTATTAATCTGAGCCTTTCCCAAGTCTTCGGTATCCTTAAAATAGGCACATGTATATTGGCGATAGGGATCTAAAAATGTAAAAAAAAGGTCATTACCTAAATCATAATGTTCCAGAATCACTTTTTTTGAACGCTTGGGCGACTGCATATTAAATAGCAATTCTCTAAAATATAAACGCACATCAGCCCATTTGAACCGAAATTTACGATCAATTTGAAGTCGAAATACACGGGTAATTAATTCTTCTAATTTATCACATTCCCACCATCCGTCCATATATGACTCACCCACAGCCAAGGATCCTTTGGTTAACACCCTTTGATAAACCCTAACATCATTCACTTTAATATCCCAGGGTCTATCCCCATTGATCTCGACATCTGCCGGAGCTAATAACCTTTCAAGTGCAGCTTTTGCTGTTGATACACTCATAATTCTCTCAAAATTAAGTTAGTTATTAAGCCCATAAGGCCTAAATTTCAGAGGTGTTTTTACTATGATAATACAATTTTAAAAAGGCAAATGCAAACAAAACAAATCAACTTTTAGGTTTTCTGAATGCTCCCTGAGATAATAGGACACTGATATAAAAAAAGCTGATCTAAATTGATGATTCTTAATTGAATAGCAGTAATCACGTCTTTGATTTACCCCACTTTAGAAGAAAAAGAAGGAGAATAACTTTAAGAACTTTCAGCCTAACAAACAAAAAAACCGGCCCTAAAAGGCCGGTTTAATAAAGTTAATATAAGTAAATAAATATCTATCTAAGTAAATGTTCCTTCATTAGCCCAAATATGGTTTTAAAGCTTTACTCCTAGAAGTATGTCGTAACCTTCGGATAGCTTTCTCTTTAATTTGTCGTACCCTTTCCCTGGTTAGATTAAACTTCTCTCCAATTTCCTCCAGCGTCATCGAATGCTCTCCATTAAGTCCAAAGTAAAGAGTGATTACATCCGCCTCCCGTTGAGTTAGTGTCGACAAGGCTCTTTGAACTTCTTTTCTCAAAGAGTCATTCATTAACTCTTGGTCTGGCTTCTCTTCTGTATCATTCTCTAATACATCCAACAAACTGTTTTCCTCCCCTTGAACAAATGGAGCATCCATAGAAACGTGTCGACCAGATATTTTCATGGTGTCCACCACCTCTGAAGTTGACACTTCCAACACCTCCGCTAATTCATCGGGAGAAGGCTCACGCTCATATTTTTGCTCCAGATCAGAAAATGTTTTGGAGATCTTGTTTAATGACCCCACACGGTTTAAAGGCAAACGCACAATCCTCGACTGTTCAGCCAAGGCTTGTAAGATTGATTGACGAATCCACCACACGGCATATGAGATAAACTTAAACCCCCTGGTTTCGTCAAATCGCTGAGCAGCTTTAATTAATCCCAAATTACCTTCATTAATCAAGTCACCAAGAGACAAGCCTTGGTTTTGGTATTGTTTAGCTACAGAAACAACAAAACGTAAATTAGCCTTTGTCAACTTCTCCAACGCCATCTGATCTCCCTCCCGGATCCTTTTGGCTAACACTACTTCCTCATCGGGAGTAAGTAAATCCACCTTACCGATTTCCTGTAAATATTTATCTAAGGATTGACTTTCCCTGTTAGTAATTTGTTTGCTAATCTTGAGTTGTCTCATTCAATTCCAAAGTTTTTAAATCTTAGTACTATAAAAAGTCAACCCATGCCTTCAGGCCGGATGTTCTTCTCAATTCTGCTGTTTAAAACGAACAAAACCATTTTTATTATGGCTTTACCCGCAAAAAAACTGTCAATAAAAATCTAGCGGTTCGATTTCTCTGGCTTAGGAAGTAAAACCTTTCTAGAGAGTCTGAATTTACCAGATTTTTTATCGATTTCAGTTAATTTCACTTTCACTTCTTCACCAACTTCAAGTACCCCTTCAAGGTTTTCTAAACGTTCCCATTTTATTTCTGAAATATGAAGAAGACCATCCTTTCCAGGCATAAATTCAACAAACGCACCGAATGGCATTATGGATTTAACGACTCCATCGTAAACTGCCCCTACTTCCGGTACAGCCACAATATTTTTGATACGTTTTACGGCTATATCCATAGAGTTTTGATCCGTAGCAAAAATATTTACTAATCCACCACTTTCTACTTCTTCAATAATTACTGTAGCTCCTGACTGTTGCTGGATTTCCTGCACTACTTTTCCACCAGGACCGATTACTGCCCCAATTTGTTCTCTTTCAATCTTAATGGTAACGGATCGTGGTGCATTAGGTTTCAACTCGGCCCGAGGTTGGCTAAGCGTCTTTTTCATTTCATTCAAAATGTGTAGTCTTCCTTCCCTTGCCTGTGTCAAAGCTTCTTTCAACACATCATAAGAAAGGCCTTCTACCTTAATATCCATTTGACATGCAGTAATACCCTGCTCAGTACCTGTCACTTTGAAGTCCATATCACCAAGGTGATCTTCATCCCCCAAAATATCTGAAAGAATAGCGTATTGTCCAGACTTGCTCTCAGAAATCATTCCCATTGCAATCCCTGAAACAGGCTTCTTAATTTGAATTCCTGCATCCATTAAAGCTAAAGCTCCGGCACAAACGGTAGCCATTGAAGAAGAGCCATTGGATTCTAAAATATCAGACACAACCCGAATAGTATAAGGGTTTTCTTCATCTGAAGGAAGCACTTGCTTTAATGCTCTTTGTGCTAAATTCCCATGTCCCACTTCTCTTCGGCCTGGACCACGATTTGGTCGTACCTCTCCAGTAGAAAAACCAGGAAAATTATAATGAAGAAGGAACCTTGATGAACTTAAGCCTTTTGCTTTGTCAATCATTTGTTCATCCAACTTGGTCCCCAAAGTTACAGAAGTCAAAGATTGAGTTTCACCTCTTGTAAAAATTGCTGATCCATGGGCTGTAGGCAAATAATTTGTTTCGGACCAAATTGGTCGGACCTCTGTCAAATGACGGCCATCCAGTCTCTTTCTTTCATTCAAAACAAGATTTCGGCAAGCCTCCTTTTTAATATCTTTAAAATATGTACTCACCAAGGCTAAGTCCACTTCATGATCTTCTGGCAAAGAATCAATATACTCTTGTTTAACAGCCTCGAAAGCTTCTCCTCTTTTCTTCTTATCTGCGTTTTGCTGTAAAGCTGCTGCATAAAGCTTTTCATAAAACAATTTATGGAGTTCTTCCCTTAGGGTCTCATCATGTATCTCATGCTCGTAAGTTCGTTTTTCTGTCTTACCCAGTTCTTGAGTAAGCTCCATCTGAACCTTACATTGCTCCTTTATAGCTTCATGAGCTACTTTAATCCCCTCCAACATTTCTTCTTCGGAAGCTTCCTCAAGCTCTCCTTCAACCATTAAGATATTGTCATAAGAAGCCGCTACAATCAAATCAATTGAAGCTTCCTCCATCTGGTCAGGAGTTGGGTTAACGATATAATCACCTCCTAATTTGATTACCCTAACTTCAGAAATCGGTCCATTAAATGGAATATCTGACACGGACAGGGCCGAAGAGGCTGCAAATGCTGCCAGTGCATCCGGCTCAACATTTTTGTCTAAAGAAATAAGTTGAATATTAACTTGTGTATCTGCATGGTAATCATCCGGAAATAATGGTCGGATAGCACGATCTACCAAACGACTAATTAACACCTCGTAATCTGACAATCTACCTTCTCTTTTGAGAAATCCACCAGGGATTCTTCCAGCTGCAGCGAACTTTTCCTGATAATCTACAGAAAGAGGAAGAAAATCTGTCCCCTCCTTAGCCTCTGGACTGGAAACTACCGTTGCCAACAACATAGCATCTCCCATTCTTACCACTACTGAACCATCGGCCTGCTTGGCTAATTTCCCTGTTTCAATAGTTATTTTACGACCATCTTTTAATTCGACAGTTTTGGTTATAACATTAGGTAGCATATAATAAATTTAATTTCGAATTAAGAATTACGAATGTTAAAAAAATCATCCGTAATTAAGGTATAATATTTTTATGAAAATTTAAAATCAATCAATGGTAAGTCATCTTCAATTGCAGAAGAGTGAATATCGCAAGTCAAAAGGGAACTCTTTTAAAATCTATAAACAATACCACTTTCCCCAAAGCCCGCTCTTAAAAACCAGTAAATTTATATCTCCTTTACTTAAGTTTAATTATAAATCCAGACCTAAACAATTGAAATCCAAATTTAAAAGCAACAAAAGAGGGAATTCAAAATTTGAATCCCCTCTTTCCAAGAAAGTTTAAATTTACTTTCTAATATTTAACTCTTTGATAATTGCTCTATATCTCTCGATCTCTTTCTTCGCCAGATAATCTAACAATCTTCTTCGCTTACCAACCAATTTCAAAAGCCCAAGACGAGTTGCGTGGTCTTTTTTGTGAACTTTCAAATGCTCTGTAAGGTGGTTAATTCGGTGAGTAAACAACGCAATCTGAGACTCTGGAGATCCAGTATCTGTCTTAGATTTTAACCGACCATGATTCGCGAACAACTCTTGTTTCTTTTCCTTGTCTAAATACATGCTTAGTCAAAATAATGATGAACAACTATATTTGAAAGGGCAAAGGTACAATTCACAAACAAAAATACCAAGAATTCACAGACAATTATACTTTTGATCACTTTTTCCTAGTAGAAAGAAACCTTTTTTTCAACTTCATAAATAGTACCGCATAAAAATCCGCTTCAAACACTCTGGCATCCTTTCTTGCCTGATTCAAGAAGAATAAACCAAAGGGTAATAATACCACATTTGCCATCCATATTCCTACTAAGGGCTGAACCACTCCCTCTCTACTCCATTTTTCCCCTGTCGTTAAGAACACATAAAAAAGGATAAAAAATAAAATGGAAACTAAAACCGGCATTCCTAAACCTCCCTTTTTAATAATTGCCCCTAAAGGAGCTCCAATCAAAAACATTACCAGACAAGAAACGGCCATCGCATATTTTTTGTAAATCTCATTTTCAAACACATTTATATCACGTAAATTTTTCTTCACCTGATTGGCTTGTACCTGAATATTCCCCTTCACATATTTTGCTTGATTAAGAGCTGTCTTAAGAGCTTTCTTTACTAGCTTATCCTTCCCTAATTCGACACCTACTTCCGCAATTTTATCAGGGTCCAAACCTGCAACTCTAGTCTCCAACTCCATTTGCTTCTCAAGCTTTGCATCCCCGGGTTTCCTTCTGGTCTTTTCTATTTTTTTAGGTTTTTTGTTTCCCTCAGGAAGGACTACTTTCGGCTTACCTACCTTGTTCTTGACAGGAACCACCTGTTCTTTGGACTTAGTTGATTGGTCCACTTTTTGATCTACTCCCGGTTTTTGTTCAGCTAAAAAAGCATTCCTCACACTATCCCTGACAAACTTTTGCTTACGGTAAGTTTCTTTCAAATCCATAAGTCGCTTTGGCGCACTCATTTCCTCTTTCAAATGGTACGTATGATACCTCCCATTATTTCCATAATTGGCCACTAACAGATTCACCTTTTTACTACTAAGAGAATCCAAATCTGAGTGCAATTCATCTATATTTCTCATCAATCGATTAGTCCGAAACAAATCTTCATCCGTTTCATTCATATCGAAAGATTCCATGCTAAAAATCATCTCATTTTTATCAAACCTATAACGAGAGTATTGATCAGGTTTATTCGATTTACTATTCCCCGTTCCACTTCCCTTTGAATAACGATTCCCATTATACATTACAATTCTAAGATAACGGTCATTATTAAACGATTCCATTCTACCGGAATCAGCCAGGATCACGGTTGTGTTTCCATTTTGCCCCGAATGATCATAAATAATCATATCTCTTAACAGACCATTATCCTCCTTCTTATTCACCTTTATACTATATCCAGGAAGACCATTATAAAAACTTCCTTCCTTCAAACTTAAAGTGGGCTTAGTCTTTTTAACATCGTACAGCAGGCTATAGGCTTTTAAATTAGCCTTCGGAACTACATAATTATTAAAATAAAAGGCTGCAAGAGTTAACAATACAACAAAGCTAAAGATCGGCTGCATGGCTCTCAACAAAGAAATTCCTGCACCTTTTATGGCCGTTAATTCAAAGTGTTCCCCCAAATTACCAAAAGTCATCAAAGATGATAACAAAACAGCCAAAGGCAAGGCCATAGGTGTTACACTCACACTAAAATAACCAAGAAGTTCTGCAAACACATCCATTCCCAACCCTTTACCAATAAAGTCCTCAAAGTACCTCATCAGTGCTTGCAATAGCAAAATAAAGATCACCACCAGTAAGGTTAGGATAAAAGGACCAATAAAAGCCTTTAGAATTAATTTGTCTAGTTTTTTCATATAAAGTATTTCCTTGCTAACTGGTTTATTTCTCATTTAATAAGACAAATAAAATAAACCAAAAGGGAACTGCAGCAAAATCACCCATCTACTGCTTAATCTTCTTTGTACACAATCTAAAAACCAGCGAATTTAATGCCATTTCAAAGAAGGGGAACGACTTCCTTTTAAAAAAATTATTTAAAAAACTAACTGAAAGCCCTCCCCTTAATTTCAGCCAATTTTTCAAAAAAGCTATTCTGTTTCTTCAATTAAAGCAAAATAGACAAAAAATATCCGCTTATCAAAGAAAAGAAAG
>NZ_SMMB01000720.1 GCF_009711365.1 Xanthovirga aplysinae
TTTTTTTAATAAATGAAGAAAAGATTGAAAGTAATTTGTCAATCTACTTTTCAGCTTATCCTAACTTGAATTATTCTGACACTGTTTTATATCGAATAAATAAGAGGTTAAAAGGTATTGCTGATGGCTTGATATGATCTTTATATTTTTAATAAATGATTTTCCCTTTTACTTAAGTAGTGAATCGAAGATTGAAATAATCCGTTGCTTCATAATAATGGTATTTTAAGTAATATTATTCACAATAAAATCTATTGCTCTCATCTCTGACCAAATTAGCGGATTTCCATTTTTTGGTAAGGTAAAACCGCAATGTCCCCCATTTTGGGGCATTTCAAAATACACATTTTTTAATCCCTTGAAAAAATCAATTGGGTAACATGTTTCGGGTAACATAGGGTCGTTCCCTGCATTTACTACTAATGTGGGAATTTGGATTTCTTCTACGAAATTGATAGAACTGCATTTTTTGTAATAATCTTCTGCGCCGTTGAAACCATGAATTGGGGCGGTGAAGCGGTCATCAAAATCCATTATTGTTTTTACTCCCTTCAGTTGATTGGTATCTATTTTGTCAGGAATTGCCTCAGCTTTTTGTCTAGCCTTTTTCTTTAGTGCAATTAAAAACCTTTGGGCATAAATAAAGTTTGACTTCTTTGCGAGGTGCCAACTACTGTCTAATAAATAAAGAGGAACAGAAAAAACCACTGCCTTTTTTATCAGAGGGGAAAGGTTTCTTGCTTGTTCTCCCAAATATTTTAATGTTAGATTTCCTCCAAGACTAAAGCCAATTAAAGCAATTTCTTTATACTGCTCTTTTTTTAGAACATGTTGAACCACAAGGTTCAGGTCATAAGTTGCACCACTATGATAAGCCTTTTCGGTTTGATTAGGCTCTCCGCTACAACCCCGGTAATTCCATGCCAAACAATCCCAATGTTGAGCCTGAAAAGCCCTTACCATTCCCTTAATATATTGTCCTTGGGAACTTCCTTCCAGACCATGGGACAGGATCACTAATCTTTCATTGTTATTTGATGCCCAATCCAAGTCAAGAAAATCATGATCAGGGGTGTGAATTCTTTCCCGTTGATAAGTAATCCCATTGATTTTCCTAAAGATAGAAGGGAAAACTGTTTGTAGATGACCATTAAATAAGGGCCAAGGAGAGTTGAAGGGTTGATGGTTTACAAGAGGCATAAATTATGTCTAAGGTTTAATGGTTCTAAAAGAATGGAGGCTTTATTTAGCAAAATAAAAATCAATAGGACTGAACTAATTAGTTAAAAAGCAGTTTGATTTTTCTTATGCTTTAAGGCTTGAATTTCATTTTTCTAATTTCCATCCCGAAAGCATAATTTCTTTTCAATATCAAAAAGCCAAACCGAATAAGGGAGCTAAAAACCTGCCCATTTTTCAAATTTGGAATATTCCCTTTGTTAGAAAGGTCAAAAGTAAAGTTTTAATTATAAATTCTTAGCCACAAAGCAGAAAAGTGAATATTTCTTTCTGATAAAACATGTTGACTGCTGTAATTTATTGGAAAATTAGTAAAAGTATTTGTCGTGGAAAAGTGCTATTTGAATGTTTCTTGAAAACTTTATTTTTAGGGCTCCTTGTTAAAGAGCATTAGAGTTAGTAATCGTTTGAAATTACCTCTAAATCAGATCAACTATTCTTAATCAAAATTAAAAGTTGAATTATTTTTTCCTTTTTAGGATCAATAGTTCCTTTCCTTTTCAAAATTCCTCCTTGTGCAGTTGCTTTAAATTCAAACCAAATATTTGAATTAAGGAATAATAAGAACTATTTTTGGGCACTAAAACAGTGAAAAATAATTAGTGAGTAAATCATATGGCAGAAATCATTAGAATGCCAAAGATGAGCGACACCATGGAAGAGGGTGTAATCGCTTCATGGCTTAAAAATGTTGGTGATAAAGTTCAATCAGGGGATATTTTAGCTGAAGTTGAAACAGATAAAGCTACGATGGAACTGGAGTCCTACGAAGATGGAACTTTACTGTATATTGGAGTATCGGCCGGTGATGCTGTACCTGTAGATGGGGTGATTGCCATAATCGGTGAGGAAGGAGAAAATATTGACAGTTTGATGGAAGAGGCAAAAGGTGGAGCAGTAGCTGAAAGTGCTGAAAAAGCAACTGAAACTACTGAAGTTGCCCCTGCTGCTGCACCAATTAGCGAAACTATAGATACTTCGGGCATTAATGCCACGGTAATCACAATGCCAAAAATGAGTGATACCATGGAGGAAGGTACAATTTCTGCCTGGCTGAAAAATGTTGGAGACAAAGTGGCTTCTGGTGATATTCTTGCCGAAGTAGAGACAGATAAGGCAACAATGGAGTTGGAGTCATATGAAGATGGGACTTTATTGTATATAGGAGTCGAGGCAGGAAACTCTGTACCTGTAGATGGAGTAATTGCTATAATTGGTGAAGAAGGTGCTGATTATGAGACATTATTAAAAGCCCAGGCTCAAAAGGGGGCCAAGATGGAAGAAACAGTGGAACCTGCTAAAGAACCAGTTGCTCCAGCCAAGCCAACAGCCACTTCAGCTCCAGAAGCACAACCAGAAACAGTGACAAAGACAGATGGTCGAATTTTTGCTTCTCCTTTAGCTAAAAAACTAGCTGCAGAAAAAGGATATGATCTTTCCAAAATTAAGGGGTCTGGGGAAAATGGTCGCATTGTAAAGCGGGACGTTGAAACTTATGTGCCTGTAGCTGAAGCACCAGTGGCGACAACAGCAGCGGCTGTCCCAGTAGGTGTAGAGAGCTTTGAGGAGGTGAAGGTTTCACAAATGAGAAAGGTTATTGCCAAAAGATTAGGCGAAAGTAAATTTAGTGCTCCTCACTTCTATGTCACCATGGAAATTAACATGGATAAGGCTATAGAGGCAAGAAAGAGCTTGAATGAACTTTCTCCTGTAAAGATTTCATTTAATGATATGGTGATAAAGGCTGTTGCCGCAGCATTAAAGCAGCATCCACAAGTAAATAGTTCCTGGTTAGGAGATAAAATTCGAATAAATCATCATGTGAATATAGGAGTAGCCGTTGCCGTAGAAGAAGGTCTTTTAGTCCCTGTTGTTAGATTTGCAGATTCTAAATCCTTGTCTCAGATTTCTGCTGAAGTTAAAGAATTAGGTGGTAAAGCCAAGAATAAAAAATTGCAACCTCAGGAAATGGAGGGAAATACCTTCACAATTTCTAATCTGGGCATGTTTGGGGTTGAAGAATTTACTGCTATCATTAACCCACCTGATGCTTGTATCCTAGCTGTGGGAGGAATTAAACAGACTGCTATTGTAAAAGATGGACAATTAGTTCCTGGCAATGTGATGAAAGTGACCTTATCTTGTGATCACCGCGCCGTTGATGGAGCAGTGGGTTCTGCCTTCCTTCAAACGTTGAAAAGCTTGTTAGAAGATCCTGTTAGAATTTTAATTTAAGAGAATATTAAAC
>NZ_SMMB01000492.1 GCF_009711365.1 Xanthovirga aplysinae
AGGTATATAACGAATTTGCCTCCTATTTTAAGATTAGGTCAAATTTGGATGTTTTCATATAGAAACATACTTAAACCTCCGAGGACATCTCTTTATTGACGAATAATTTCAAGTGTTTACTTTTACATTCCATTGATTTAGAATCCAGTAAAAGTTATATTAATACAATTCTTTCCCTCAAAAAGAAGCTAATTTCCAGTTACCCTTGTGACTCCCCCTAACCATTTCTCAATCTTGGTATTTAAACCAGGTTCCATGAGAGCTCTTCCCCAGAATAGTTCTGTTGACTGCGAATAAAGAAGGACACCATCCGAAAAAACATCTCCCTCCTTTCTTTGGTTTATATCAAGAAAGTCTTCCCTAACTTCTTCCCCATTTTCTGTAATGCCCCCAAACAAGATCAGTGTAACTGTAATTACCAAAAACAGTCAAAAAACCTTAAGTCGTTGTTTGAAAGCCCTGAAGGATTTTGATGAAATCATTTTGTTGGATAATGGTTCCACTGATAATACCTTTAAGATTGCCTCTTCTTTTCCTAACGTCAGAACCTTTAGACATGAATTTATCGGTTTTGGTCCTTTGAAAAGATTAGCGTCTTCCTATGCTTCTAATGACTGGATTTTATCCATTGACAGCGATGAAGTGGTTAGTAACCGCCTTGCCAAGAGTTTACTAAACACCCATTTAGAAGAAAATACCGTCTACTCCTTCCTGTTTAAGAACTATTATAAAAACAAGCACATTAATGCCTGTGGCTGGGAAAATAACATCAAAAACCGCCTATATAACAGAAAGCACACAAACTTCACCCAAAACAAGATTCATGAGCATATTGACATAACTAAAAGCAAAACTATACAACTAAAAGGCCACCTGGATCATTATCCTTATCATTCTGTGTCTGATCTCATAAAAAAAGGAGATTTATACACCGAATTATTCGCTAAAGAAAACCGCTTCAGAAAAAAAGCCTCCGCATTAAAAGCCTTTTACAAGGGGGCATTTTCCTTTTTCAGGAATTACATTCTAAATCGGGGCTTTCTATATGGTGCAGAGGGCCTTTTGATCAGCATTGCTAATGCCAGTGGCACTTTCTATAAGTACATTAAACTCAGAGAGTATAACAAAAACATTACTACCAGCCTAATCATCAGCACATACAATTGGAAAGAAGCCCTTGAATTAGCATTGATCGCCACTATGAAGCAAAAGGTTTTGCCTACAGAAGTAATTGTCGCGGATGATGGCTCCAAAGAAGACACCAAGGCTATTCTAAACAAATATGCTAAAATATTTCCCGTACCTTTAATTCACTGTTGGCAATCGGATAATGGATTTCGACTTGCAAAAATCCGAAACAAAGCCATTGCTCTAGCAAAACATGAATACATCATTCAAATTGACGGAGACATTATCGCTCACCCTAACTTTATTAAAGATCATATTAGGTTTGCTCGTCCCAAAAGCTTTGTGAAAGGTTCCCGGGTACTTCTAAACACAAACGCAACTAAAAATGCCTTCCAAGAAAAGAAAATCAATTTTCATTTCTTTCAAAAAGGAATTACGAATCGACTAAACAATCTTCATTTTCCTTGGCTATCAAAACTATTTGATAATCCAAAAGCAAATATTAGAGGCATTAGAGGTGCAAATTTAGCCTTTTGGAAAGAAGATGCTTTTTTGGTGAATGGTTATAATGAGGATATAGAGGGATGGGGTCGAGAAGATAGCGAGATGGTTGCCCGTTTAGTACACAATGGAGTAAAAAAAAGAACCCTCAAATTAGGTGGAATTGCCTACCACCTCTACCATAAACAAGAATCCCATTCTACTCTTTCTCAAAACGACGAGATTCTAAAAAATACCCTTTCAAATAAATTAAAACACTGT
>NZ_SMMB01000667.1 GCF_009711365.1 Xanthovirga aplysinae
TTTTAAATAATCCTTCCTTACTTTTTGATTTACTTTGGCAATAATCCCATTTACAATCCTGCTTGCTTCAGAAGAATTGCTATCTTTCAAAATATTGGCCTTCACAATAGAAAAATAAAAATGCTCTTCAGGTAACTGCCTTTCCAACCCTTTAAGAATTTCAAAAGCCTCTTCCCTTCTATTGGCCATATGTAAACAATAACTGAGGTTAATTTTTACAATAGGAGATTTAGTTAGGGAATACAATAGTTGGTAGCAATCAATGATCCCATTCCAATAGCTGGGATCAAATGAATTGGCAGTCATATGGTTGCTGACAATAAGTGCTTCAAGGTAATATTTATTTAGTTTTATTGGTTTCTCCAGATAATGAAAACCCAGTTCAATAAAATCATTGTCCCATTGGTCAATTTCCTGTTTAAAAAATGGAATAAACTCATTATTACTCATTTTTGCAGGGATCCGTGCTAAGTTAAAACAGAAAAGAGCGATGAGATGCTTTGTTGAAATATTTCCAAATTTTTTAGATAACGCCTTCGCAAGTGCCAGGGACTCCAAGCACAAATCATCATTTACAATAGAAGCTATTTTCTCATCAAAGGAATCAAACCCTATATTAAACACCGCATAAAGAATTTCCTCCACGATCCCTATTTCCCTATCTAAAATTTCGGACCGCTTAAAATGTTTATTCCCAGCATTTAATTGAAGTGTTTTCTTGGCCCTATTGATACCCTTATAAATGGCTTCAGAAGTCAGCAAGGTACATTCACTTATTTCCTTCACATGTAGTCCAAAAATATCTTTCAGAATTAGAAGGATTTTCATTTGAGGAGATAATCCCTCCATAGCGGAAAAAAATAAGATAGTTTGTAATCTTAGGTCTTCCTGAATGATTTCTTCCTGTTTTTCATTAAACGAAATGCCGAGATTAGTCGTTGAAGTATGACTTTCCTTCCTTATTTGGTTGATTAAATCATTTCGTGCAACCCTATACAACCAATTTTCCCTATTCTCGGGAATTCCATCGTGCTTCCAAACTTTTAAGGACTTATAAAAGGAGTTTTGAATGGCATCTTCAATTTGGTTCACATATTGTGTCCCAAATTGGCAAAATAGGGAAGCGAATAGCTTCCCATATAATTTTCTGTAGCTGGTTTCAATTTCCGAAAATGGAGTCGAATTGTTTTTATTCTTCATAATCCATTATAGGCCGAATTTCAGTTGTACCTCCCCATAGGTGACAAGGACATTCCTTTGCAATCTCAACAACATGGTCTAATTCCTTAGCTTTGAGCAAAAAATATCCTCCTATCATTTCTTTTGATTCTATATAGGGTCCATCCTGAATAATAGATTCCCTTCCTTTAATTTGTACCCCTCTCTCATCCAAACCGTCACAAGAAAGTAAATATCCTTGTTCTCCTAATTTATTGGCCCAGGCCGTATGAGATTTTACTAATTCTTCCATCTCTTTAGATGACAAATTCTGCATACGTTCCACGTCTTCGTGCAGTAATAATAAAAACTTTTTCATTTTTAAATTAATTTTTGTTCAGGGTAAAGACAATTGACCTAAGTAATTTTGGACAATTTTCAATAAAATTTTTCTTGTGGTGAAAATAAAGGCGGTCCACCAGGAAGTAGCAGGAGTTTTAAGACAAATTATTCCCAATTATCCCAACATTTTCCAACTGCAATCCAGTTAAAATAAATATTTTATAAATAAATCAAAAAGAAGGAATTGGACATTTTTTAAAAGGAAATAAAATCTTTAGGGATAGAGGAAAAGCCACTAAAATCCAGATTAAATTATTGTTCTAACCATTTTCTGAAATCTTTTGTGGTAGTAGTACTGGTAAGGATGTTTTTGTCGAGGCCGACCATCATCAAAGAAAGTCTGTTTTTAGCATAAGGCTCAATACTCACAATATGTTTTATACTTACGATCTGACTGCGGTTTATTCTGAAAAATTGGGAAGGATCAAGATCAATAATTAAACTTCCAATATTATTGGAGAACAGGTGCTGATTCCCTTGTATATCAATTAATTTGCATAAATCACCATAAGCCTCTATATAACTGACATCATCAATTTCTACCAATTGAATTCCTGACTTTTTTTTAATCGCAAAGCGTTTTTTATAAGCTTTTCTCTCTTGTTTCAGTAAAGTTTTAAACTCTTCAAAAACATTATTTTCAATAGGTTTTGTCTGAAAAAGATTTTGGTATTTATTGATAGCATCTTCTATATCTTTTTGAGAATATGGCTTCAAAATATAAGCAATACCATTGGTATTAAAAGCATCTAACAAATAATCGTCAAATGCGGTACAAAAAATAATGGGGGTATTTACGGAAACCGCTTTAAAGACCTCAAAGGAAGTTCCATCCAGTAACTTTATATCGGAAAGAATCAGATCGAAAGTATAGGGTCCAGATAAAATGGAAATGCCTTCACGAACAGATTTTACATGACGGTGTTCCAGTTGATCTCCAAAGTAATTCTGCAAATGATTAACCAGCTTCCTGTATGCGGGGGTTTCGTCTTCCAATATGAGAATATTCATTCCTTTCCTGCTTGATTAAGAAACTACAATTAATAGTGGAAGGTGAACAGAAAAGTGGGTTTCTGTTTCCATCAATTGGAAGTTTTTATCACTTAACAATTGATATCGTTTTTTTAGATTTTCCAAACCTGTTCCCAAGGCCTCTCCATTGATTTTATGAATGCTTGATTTCGTATTACTGATGCAGAGGTTATTATTGACCAATTTTACTTCCGTTTCAATGCTCTTTCCTTCGTAGGCAATATTATGTTTTACCACATTTTCAATTACCGTTAATAAAGCCCCAGTAGGTAGAAACTTGTTCTTCGGAACTTCAGTCAGTTTAAATGAAAATAAATAGGAGTTTTCAAAACGGGTTTCAATTAAAAAAATATAGTTTTTAACCAGGGCAATTTCCTCTTCCAATGTTACAATATCTTCATCTTTTGCTTTAATCAAATAGCGATACAAGGCCGCCAAATTTTGCACATATGCTTTTACCTTTTCTTTAGGAGAATAATCTATCAGGGCATCAATCGTATTTAAGCTGTTGTATAA
>NZ_SMMB01000931.1 GCF_009711365.1 Xanthovirga aplysinae
GGAGTGTGTTTACTTTTTTCACACTTCTAAGTACTAACAAATAGCCGATTAAAGACGCTTATTTCAAGAAGTTCCATTTAGCAACACTTCATAAATAAGGCCAAAAAAGACTTATGGGAGTGATTCAGACCTATTAAATTATTTTTTTCTGAAGGTATTAGAGCCTTTAAATGTGGATTTTGATACCCTACAAAGAAATTTTGTGGGAGAATTTGTTAAATGATTCAATAAATTAAAGATGTGGCGTTTTAAGGCTGGAAGATTATTGGTTTAGTTTTTGTTTACTTTTGTGTATTTTTAATAAAAAGTTTAAATCTCTGAGGAGTTTTACTTTTTTGTTGATTTAAATAATGGGTTAAAGGCCGGTTAATTTATAATTCCTTTCCTGATCATTTTTTTGCAAATTTGACCTTGATTTTTAAGATTAGAGAATGATCTTGATCTTTTTAAGCAAACTGATCGATTGGTGGGGATGCCACCCTATAGGGATAAAGTGTTAAGATTTATTGAGTTTAAATCATTCTAGTTACCTAAAGGGTGAGTTGAGCAAAATAGGAATGTATGCAGAAATTATTTTTAAGTCAGACGTTATCACAAAAGCTTTCTCCGCAGCAAATCCAGTTTATCAAGCTGCTCCAAATTCCTTCTGCGGAGTTGGAAGCACGTATTGAGGAAGAACTGGAGGTAAATCCTGCATTGGAAGAAGGAAGGGAGGAGCATGAGGTGTCGGAATCCAGAGATGAGACAGATGAATATGAGGGCGAAGAAACCCTGACTGCGGAAGAAGACATCAATATAGATGATTACCTTAGAGACGAAGATTTTAGTGGATACAAAATGCAAGGGGATGGCAATTATTCTGATGAGGAAGATCGAGAAATGCCTTTGCCAACGGATGCCACCCTTAATGAGCAATTGATTACCCAATTGGGCTTTCTGGGATTGTCTGAAAGGAAACAGATTATTGGAACACAGTTGATTGGAAGTATAGAAGCGGATGGGTATATCCGTCGTGAGATGGAGGCTATTGCCAATGATTTGGCCTTTTCTGTTGGTGTGGAAGTGACCATAGAAGAATTGGAAGAGATTCTAGGGAAAATACAAAAATTTGATCCTGCAGGTATTGCAGCACGTGATTTAAGGGAATGTCTCCTTTTACAATTAGAAAGAAAGGAACAAACAGAAGAGGTGCAGGTAGCCTATAAACTTTTGGATAAGTACTTTGATGAGTTTACTCGGAAACATTATGAAAAGATAAGTAAGAAACTCAATAACCATGAAAGTGGGGTTTTAAAGGATGCCGTACAAGTGATTACTCGCTTGAACCCTAAACCTGGGAGTACTTCTAATGGGTTGGTGAAAACCCAATATCTGATTCCGGATTTTATTCTTACAAACAATGCCGGAAGGTTGGAACTTACCCTAAACTCAAAAAACGCACCAGAGCTTCGGGTGAGTCGGTCATATTCCGAAATGTTGCAAGCCTATGATAAAGGCAATAAAAAGGATAAAAAGCTCAGAGAAACGGTTTCTTTTGTAAAGCAAAAGTTAGATTCTGCCAAGTGGTTTATCGATGCGATTCGTCAGCGGCAGCAAACTTTACTGAGAACTATGAATGCTATTGTGCAATTTCAATATGATTTCTTTCTGGATGGAGATGAAAGTAAACTTCGGCCAATGATTTTGAAAGATATTGCTACAGAAATTGAAATGGATATTTCTACGGTTTCCCGGGTAGCCAATAGTAAAGCTGTGCAGACTGAGTTTGGGCTTTATCCCTTAAAATATTTCTTTTCTGAGGGTATTGCTACAGAATCCGGTGAGGATGTTAGTAGTAGGGAAGTAAAGCAGACATTAAAAGACTTGATTGATAAAGAAGAGAAGAAAAAACCATTATCCGATGATAAGTTAGGACAATTACTCAAGCTAAAGGGGTATAATATTGCAAGACGTACGGTTGCTAAATATAGGGAACAGATGAATATTCCTGTGGCCCGTTTAAGAAAGGAGTTATAGTGAATAGAAAATTAGCAACCTTTATTTCTGTTCTGATGCATCCAATTTGGATGCCCACCGTTTTGTTTGGGGTAATCTTTTTATTCGCCCCACAATTGGCTATGCCTCTGAGTGAAAAAGGAATGTGGATGCTACTTTTGGCCATTTTTATTTCCACCATAATTTTTCCTTTCTTAAGCTTGTCCACTCTGCGTTTGACCCGAAACATTTCCAGTTTTAAAATGGAAGATAGCAAAGAGCGCTTTATTCCTTTCCTCTTTACAGGTTTGTTTTATGGGTTGACCACTTATTTGTTAGGAGGAAAGATGCAGGTAAATATAATGCTGGTTTTAATAATGGCAGGAATTACCGCATTAACCTTAATGATAAGTGTTATTAGTCGAAAGTACAAAATTAGTGCTCATAGTTCAGGAGCAGCAGGCATGTTAGGATTTTTGGTGGCCATGGCTTTTCTTTTTAAGTTACCCTCACTTTTTTATCCCCTATTGGTGTACACTATATTGGCAGGAATTAGTATGTCAGCACGTTTGGCTCTGGGAGATCACAACTTATCCCAGGTATGCTTTGGAGCCTTGCTGGGTTTTGTAGTTTGCTTTAGCACTCTGTTTTTTATTTTGTGACTTACCATTGTTTTGAGGTAAATTGCCTGAATTTAAACTTTTAGGTATTTTTAAAAAGTGTTTCAAGGTGTTGGTTTCCATTCATCCTTAATTAATTTAATTGCTTTCCCAATATTTTCTATGATATCTGAGGACAACATAGATAGCTCTCCTTTTTCCTCGGCTGCAATGTCCCCGGCCATTCCATGTAGAAATACCGCTAATAATGCGGACTCCAGAGGGCTGTAATTTTGGGCGAGAAAGGCCGTAACCATGCCTGTTAATACATCTCCACTGCCTGCCGTTGCCATTCCCGGATTTCCGGTACTGTTAAAATAGATTGTACCATCAGGGGTACTAATGCTGGTGAAGGCTCCTTTCAAGACAATTAAAAGCTTATATTTTTTTGAGAACCGTTTTTGAAGTTCTAGTCTTTCAAAATCATTTTTCCATGATCCAGCTAAACGCTGAAACTCTTTCGGGTGGGGGGTAAAAATGGACTCAGCAGGAAGTTTATTTAATAGTTCAGGGTTTGCGGCTAATATGTTTAAAGCATCGGCATCAATGACCATGGGGGAATGTTGGAAAGAAATTAATTCTGCTAATGCATTAGCGGTTTTCTTATTTTGATCCAAACCTGGGCCAATTCCCACGACATTAAATTTTTCTAGGTCTGGAACTTGGCTAAAGTACTTTTTATTAGGATCAAGGCTTGTCATTGCTTCCGGTACACTAATAGGGAGAATTGTAGAGGAAGAATTGGGAATATGTACGGTAAGTAAGCCTACTCCACTTCGAAGGCAAGCCCTACTGGCAAGTATGGCAGCCCCCATTTTTCCCTTGCTGCCAGCTATTAATAAAGCATGCCCAAAAGTGCCTTTATGAGCATGTTTCGGTCGTTTTTTAAAGGTGGGAGCAATTAATTCCGTATCAATTAGAAAATATGGAGATTCACAGTTTTGGATAAATTCTTTTTTTAGTCCGATGTCTAGAACAATCCACTCTCCTGTAAACTGTTCACTTTGAGGGAACATGAAGGAAAGTTTTGGTATTTGAAATGTTGTTGTTTTACGGGCCATTATTATAGGCCCCCTTCGTGGTGGTTGATCGCAGAATAAACCAGAAGGTATGTCAATAGCAACAATATCTTTTCCACTATCATTAAGATATTGTACCACATCAGCATATAAACCTTCTAGTGGGCGCGAAAGGCCTGAACCAAAGAGAGCGTCAATGATAATATCAGTTTGGCTTAAATCGGGGAGAGATTCATGATCTTTGATTTTATCTACCGTCATAATAGGCTCTAAACGTTCTAAATTTCTAAAGCAATCTTCAGAAAGTTTGCTATTGGTATGGACTTGACTGACTTTTAGCTCATAACCCTGGCCATGGAGTAAACGGGCAACGGCTAATCCATCCCCTCCATTATTTCCTGTTCCACAAACAATATGAAGGGTTTGGTCTTTGCTGAAATGGGTGCAAAACCATTCCGTGAAGACTGTTGCCGCTCTTTCCATTAAATCCAAAGAAGAAATAGGTGTATGCTGGATGGTGTATTGATCCGCTTTCCGAATTTGTTCGGCTGAAAGTATTTTCATGGCTAAAATATAGTATAATTACCAGTGAAGAGTTAAGAATTACGAAATTGGAATTATTAATTCTTTATTCTTCATTATTAATTCCTGATTTCTGATATCTAATTCACTTTAATGAAGTTATTAAATTTGTCCGCATGTTATAAAATATTGTTAACTTCGTGCCAAATTATATTTTGAAACCTTATTGTAATGAGTTCAAGTCATAAATTGGACAGAATCGATCGAAAAATTCTTGAGATTCTGCAGGCAAATGCCAGGATAACAAATGCACAGCTTTCTAAAGAAATTGGATTGTCACCCGCCCCAACTCTGGAAAGGGTAAAAAAGCTGGAAACCACAGGTTTTATACAAAGTTATCATGCAAAATTGGATACCAGTAAAATTGGTCTTGGGGTATGTACTTTTGTAATGGTTACCTTGAAATCACATAACAGGGATAGCATTGAGGTATTTATTTCCGAAATTGAAAATATCCAGGAGATTATTGAATGCCATCATACTACTGGTTCCGGAGATTTTATCTTGAAAGTGATTACTAAAGATATTGCGTCCTACCAGGAATTGATGTTGGAAAAAGTGTCTTCAATTTCGGTGGTGGATTCTTTGCAATCACAAGTGGTTCTATCTACTTTCAAAGATAGTGATGTTATGCCAATCCTATAAGGATTGGTTTAAAACGCTAATAAGGGTGAGCAAGTATTTGTAAGCTTTACTCATGGTTGGAAAAGCTTTTTTTACCAAATAAAGGCAGTTTTTCTGTTTTTGACGATTTTATTTTCTTTATCAGCATGGCAAAAGAAAAGATCTTAATTTTGAATGAAAGCCAAATTCTTCAGAAAATCAGGAGGATGGCCTATCAGATCTATGAAAGTAATTTTCAGGAAGAGGTAATTATTTTGGCGGGAGTAAACGGGGCTGGTTTTAAGTTGGCCCAGATGCTGACGGAAGAATTAGGCCGAATTGCTTCTTTTCAGGTTATCCTTACCCAGGTCCGGCTAGATAAGAAACTACTTACGCAAACAGAGGTGGGTATAGATATTCCTTCTGCTGAATTAAAAAATCGGTCTATAGTGTTGGTGGATGATGTTTTGAATACAGGTAGAACCATTGCCCATAGTTTACCACCTTTTTTAAATTCCTCACCTAAGAAATTGGAAATTGCCACATTGGTGAATCGTAGTCATAAACTTTTTCCTATCGCTTCGGATTTTACAGGATATGAATTATCGACTACGCTAACCGATCACATTGAGGTAACACTTGAAGAAGGACAAATGACCGCCTATTTAAAATGAAAATTTTATAGTGAAGAGTTAAGAATGACCACCCCCACTCTTCACTATAAAATCTTAGCTCTTACCACTTTTCTTGTA
>NZ_SMMB01000826.1 GCF_009711365.1 Xanthovirga aplysinae
TGAAAGATTGAGCAGGTTTCTTACGAGTCTATTTTAATCAAAGCTCTATTGATGGAATGACCAATGGACGTAAATTACATTATTATTGCACACCGGGAACCTCATTTGGTAAAACGCCTCATTGAACGACTGCAATATCCCAACAATTTCTTTTATATTCACATTGACGGACATGTAGAAATTAAACCCTTCATTAAAGAGCTTAAAGACCAAAACAATGTAACTATACTCCAAAATGAGTGGAGAGTCCCCACCTTCTGGAGCGACGTAACCACTATAAAAGCCACCCTTAAGGTATTTCAAAGAATGTTGGCCGATCATAGAAGTGGTTTTTGTGTGCTTTTGAGCGGGCAAGATTATCCCCTTAGGGGAAACTCTGCCATAGAAGAATTTTTTAAGGAAAACCATGACATCAACTTTATTGATGGTTTTTCCTTACCTGCAAAACGAGGCCTTTGGGGATGGGGTAAACACCGGGGAATGGATCGAATTCAATTTTACAATTATCACTTCTTTCATAACCAAAAATCCAATTTGCCCATACCTTCCATCCATCATCTTAGTTTTTATAATCCAAGAACGCTTCTTAAAATCATAACCCTTTATAAAAATAAGCCTGAAGATTTACCCAACTTGTTTAAGAAAAGGAGGTTCCCAACCTACTTACGTCCCTTTGGTGGAGCCACTTGGTGGGCCCTACCCATGAAAACCGTCCAAAAGCTTTATGAATTCACGCTGGAGCATCCTGATTATTTAGAGTACCATGTCCATACCCATGTGGCTGATGAAGTATTTTTTCAAAGTATTGTTCACTCCCTTTACCCCAAAGAAAAAATAAGGGATTCCATTACCTATACCAATTGGACCCACCCAACCAGACCTTTACCCCTCACTTTTGAAAAGCAGGATTTTCAAGAATTAGCCCATTGTAAAGACAAAATATTTGCAAGAAAATTTTCTGAAGAGACTGATGCTAAAATTCTAGATTTAGTGGACGAAAATTTATTGATGGCTTAAAGATGCCCTGAATCTTTCATTAACAATGGCATTAAAATAATGGCTTCCCACAATTCCTATTTGTTTAGTTCATCCTCTTAAGAGATAAGAAAAGCAACCCCTACTATTACTTTTAAATCATACAACATCCCAATACAAAAACTTAGAATGTAATAAAATTGTACTTTTCTAATTTAAGATTATATTATTTTTATATAAATTTATCGAAATAAAATAAAGATTCATCGAAATTCTAAAACCTTTCATCTTAGAATTTGTTTGATACTCTTCTTCAAATCTCCTCTTACCCTGATTAATTCCACTTCCCTCCCATTTGAAATTTAATACCTATCCTTTCTCATGGAAACCCTTTAACCCATTAACCTTCATTATCATGAACCGTAATCTACTCCTCCTCACCCTCTTACTATTAACAACAAGTCCATTATTTTCCCAAGTAACCATTAACCAAATGGGCATTGGAAATTTTGGAATGGGTGTGCAACTAGCCCCCAACATGAACATGATTACCACCGACCAGATTGGGAATTTCAATTTCTTTTTTGGCTTTCAGGCCTTCGGTAAGAATAACGAAATCATTGCAAGCCAGCTAAGTAACCGTAACACCGCCTTGCAATTTCAATTTGGGGGTAGGAACCTATTTTCCGAGGTGAGACAAAACGATATGGGAGGCATCAGTCGTTTCAACTTTGCCCTTACGGCCCAAAGTGGAAGAAATAACCCCATTCTCATCTCACAAAATGGGGATGATGGCACCAGTCTAAGAAACCGGGCAGTTTTTATCCAAAAGGGAAATAATAACATTGATACTGGCCTCCCTCACATATGGCAAGATGGCTTCTTTGGGACCAGTAAAAATAATAAAGCTTTTATGTTCATCAGCGGCAATCGAAATCAGGGCGAAATCTTTCAAAAAGGGGATAATGGAATTAGTATTGGCAACAGCTCCAAGATCACCATATTAGGGAACAGAAATGCTGCTCAAACCCTGCAAGAAGGAGAAGGTCCACTCGGTATAGGGGAAAGTTTATTCAATAGAACCATCATTCGGATAGAGGGAGACCGAAACAAAGCCAAAATTGACCAGGATGGTGGAGATAATGATCTGGGAATCTCCAGAAACAACGTTGGCATTTTCATCATGAAGGGGAATCGTAACAATGAACTTGGGGGAAGTTTCACAGAAGGGATATTCCAAAGAGGAAATGGTGGCATAAGCAGGGGAAATTTTGCCTATTTACTACATAAGGGAAACAAAAATGATGGAACTATAGATCAAGGAGGAAATGGTGGTATAAGTAGGGGAAATTTTGCCTATTTACTCCATAAGGGAAACAGAAATGACGGGATTATAGATCAAGGAGCAGATTCTGGTCCTGGAACTCAAGGCAAGACCCTAAACAACCGAACCATCTTTTTGATCAATGGAAATAGTAATAATGGAAATGTAATAGACCAAAAGGGTAGAGATGGGGGCATGACAAAAAATAACTTCGCCTTTGCCCAAATCCATGGTGATAACAATGAAATAGATATAACTCAAGTAGGGCTAGAAAATGGAGGTCTCAGCCAAAACAACTATGCTTTTGCCAAAATAATAGGAAATGGAAACGCTATAGAAAGTATAGAACAAAGCGGCCGAGTCTCAGGCAGCGGTACCGGAGGAGGCATTAGTGAAGGAAACCAAGCATATGCATTAATTCTTGGAAATGGGAATGAAGATGGTATGGATGACCTTGATCAAATTGGTTTTAATGGGGGAATAAGCCGAAATAACCTGATGTATTTACTTATAAAAGGAGATCGAAATGAGCATGGTATGGATGAAGTAGAACAGAACGGTATTGGTGGTGGTAAAAGCCAAAATAATCAAATCTATGCGACTATCAATGGGGACCGTAATGATTTCGGAATGACAATCAATCAAAACGGAGGTTTTCTTGACTCTGATATAGGAGGTACAAGCCAAAATAATAATGCCCATGCGCTCATAAAGGGAGAAAGAAACAAAGGGGGTATGCCATTTAATTCTGAATTCGGAACAATCGATATTGATCAAAATGGATTGAGTGAAGGAAGTAGTCTAGATAATCGAGCCTATGCCGTAATCAAAGGAAACCGCAACGATTTAGCCATAAAAATAAGGCAAGATGGAGGTGATGAAAACAATAGCGGAACCAGTGCACACAACCAGGCCTTTGCCTTGATAAAAGGAAATAATAATGATGGTATTCTAATTAATGATGAAACAACCGCAGCTGCTATTGACATAAGCCAAAGTGGTTTTAAGGGAAAAAGTAAGGATAACCATGCCACTGGCCTTATCCTAGGGGATAAAAATGATTTAGGCATTAATATAAAACAAGATGGTGTTGGCTTATTTGCTTTTGGCGGCCAAAGCGTAAGGAACAAAGCATTGGCCCTAATTAAAGGAGATAAAAATAAGGGAGAGGATTTAGGCGATGTTGTAGTAGGAAGCATAAACATCACGCAAAGTGGTTCAGTGGGAGGACAAAGTAAAGAAAATCATGCCATTGGACTTATTATCGGCGACAAAAATAAATTGGCTATCAATATTTCTCAAAATGGACTTCTGGGAAGAAGTATTAGTAATCATGCCCTGGCCTTTATCAAGGGGAATAACCATAAGGAGGCCATCAAAATCAGCCAAAATGGGATTACTGGACTGGCAAAAGACCATATCGCTATAGCTACTCTCCTTGAAGGAAAAAACAATAAAATCAATATTTCCCAAAATGGACTTTTTGGAAGAAGCATCAACAATAAAGCTTTTGTAAAAATAGTGGGTGGAAAAAACAATACGGTAAAAGTCTCCCAAAATGGAATATTTGGCTTAGCTAGGGACAATAAAGCCTGGGTAACATTGGTCAACATGGAAGGAGAAATGGTGGATATTGATCAAGACAATACCATTGGAGATAAAAAATTCTTAAGCCAAAGAAACGGCAAAAATTTTACGGCTGAAATAACCGTTACGCCTGGAAGTATGTACAATACGGGCATCATCATTCAGGAGAATGGAATCAACAACCACGCTTCCCTAATGCAGTCAGGGAACAATAACTTTAGCCGACAATTTCAACGTGGAAGTAATTTAACTTCTACCGTTACTCAAGGAGGGACGGGTAATGTGGCGATCACCTATCAGGCCAATTGAAAGTGACAGATCGCTTATTTCCTACAAATCAGGATTCCCTATTTAATATAAAAAGAAGGTAGGTGATTGACAATCGCCAACCTTCTCGTGCCTTCCTTGACTCTAAGCTGGTTTAAAGGTATTGTTCTATGATCAACTCCTACCCCCCATTTGCCTCTAATCATCAACTACTTCCCCCTCA
>NZ_SMMB01000827.1 GCF_009711365.1 Xanthovirga aplysinae
GGTAAAGGAATCTTGATTATCTCCTGGGGTTATTTTCAAGTCTTTAAATTCACCAGAACCTGTAGAAAAAAAGTTTCCATTTATTTGTAGGCTTCTATCTATTTTGACATCCCCCTCAGAAAACTGATGTTCAGCAGCCTGATATTGTATGGGTTTCCACTCATCGCTTTCCCAGTTTCTGGCACGAAGCAAGCCATAGTCGTCGGTACTGAAGGCCATGTTCATACTGGTGCCGGAAGAAGGATTCAGTAAACCGGTGACATCAATGGATTGGGCAATTTCCAGGGCCTTACCTTTAATTTTCCCTTCACTAAATAGGTTATTTAACCAGATATCATTAGTAGTTGTAGCACCCTTATTGGTCAGTTGCTGGAGGGTATGCGGAATGACATCGAAATAAGTTTGGCCTGGAGCCTCTGGGCTCAGTTTGATGAAGTCTTTCCCAGTTGGTTCCTCATTTTGATATTCGGCATTATAGCGAATACGTTTGGGAGCCTGCCCGCCCGATTTTAAGCGGTAAAAATCTACGGCATGAGGGGCGGAGGCTACAAGGTATTTAGGAAAGTTTTGTAATCCTCTTTGTTCTTCTACTACCCGCAATTGGCCTTCGATGAATACCAATCCTTTACTAATTTTGTATCCTCCATTTTGTTCATCTTCCGTGATTTTACAACCACTCATGATGAAGGGGGCTAATTCTTCAAACTGTCCTTCAATGGCCTTGTAAATTTCATCTTGCATGACCTGAAAGTCGTTCAGGTGCAGCATACGGCCACCGGTGGTTAGGTTTAATTTTTCCATTATGTCTGTTGTTTATTTTAAATTTGTTGTCGTTTTATCGAACCCCATTAATGGGTGAAATAGAGAAATGTAGAAAGTAATCCCTTCCATTTTTAAAAAGGAGTTTTCGGATCTTGTGTCCGTTCGTTTCCATTGTTTCTAAAAAAGATGGTGCCCTGCAAAGTGCAGGGCATTTCTTAATTAGGGGTTTCCCTTCCTGTTTTTATAGCATTGGCATAGTAAGGGAATTTGGCTTTCGTAACGTGCCAATTTCCCTTCCAACTGTTGCATTTTTTCCTCTTGTTGTTGCTGTAGGGCCTTGAGTGCTTTTATGCCTTCAATGAGTAGAGGAGTGATTTTCTCATATTTGACGGCTTTGAAACCATCTTTTCGAGTAGTGACCACATTGTTTATAGGAAGTATTTCTTCTATTTCTTGGGCCAAAACCCCTATGTCTGTCCCTTCAAAAGTGTTTTGTGTATTTTTCCATTTAAAGGTATAACCACCGATATGTTCAATCTTTTCTAAAGCACTTGTAATAGGTTTAATGTCTGTTTTATGTTGTTTGTCGGAAGTAGAGAAAGCAATTATATCTTTTTGAGATATGATATTTCCTTCAAAATAAGAGCTCTGATCACTACCACTTCTTAAATGTGTTCCTTCCCCTAGTTTAAGGTATCCATAATCGTTACCGGAGATATGTAAGGCAATAACTGTTTCTTTTCCTGCAGCACCTATTCTCAATCCCTTATCATCTTGATTGCTTATTATTTCAAGGGGATTGATAGGGGAAGTAGTACCTATGCCGATGTTTCCACTGTTGCTAATTGTGAGTCTTTTTTGATTGGCGGTGACCAAATATAGGGAAGGAGAGTTAGCCCATTCAGCGTTAGACTCCAATACTAACCCGCCCATTTTGTGGGATTCTCCTGTTGTATTTTCACTGCTTAATTTCATGAGAAGACCTAACCTTCGTAACATTTTATCAGGCCCTATTCCATTGTGCCTAAGTGTGATACATTCTTCGTAATTGTCCACAGTGCTTCCTGTTCGGATTTCCATTTTTGGACTCACTCCTGCAAAAAGGGGAGTGTCACGATGAATAGAAATAGGGGAAGTAGCACTGATGCCTATGTCCCCACTTGGGCCTACTGTAAATAGATCTGATGTGTCATTTTGTATTTTTAAGACTGGAGAGTTAACTAGTTTATTACTTTCCTTAATTCCTCTTAAAATAATTCCTGGTTGATTTACCTGATCACTTGCGGGTTGCCCACTAATGATTAATCCATATGCATGATTCCAATCGGCAGTAGATACCCCACTAATGGTGGGGGAAAAAGCACTAAATTCGTCTCCCGTCCCGGTTCCTATTTGTAAATAACCGTCTCCTCTAGTTATTTTTACCCCCTTTTGATATTGATTACTCCCTGTAGGAAGAGCTATTTCTAATAAATCTTCAAAAAGTGCATCTCTAAATTTTGCAGATCCTGAGACCAGTAGATCCCCATCTTCAATTTTGACATTCCCATTTTTTATTTCTAATCTTTCAGTGGGAGAGTCTGTGCCTATCCCTAGTCTTACACCAGGTGAGTTAAAGTAAGAATGGGAAGAAGTCCCAATTCTAGTGGTTTCCAGTCCATCTTCTGTCCTCCTGAAAACCAAGGCTATATTATTTGCACCTTCTGATAAGAAATGGGCCCCATTTCCATTTCTTTCATTTTCAATAATGGATAATGCAGTACTGCCTTCACCACCTCCAACAATTCTTTTGTTGATGCGAACTAAGCCATTAATGGTAAAATCACTTTCAAAATTTCCAGTTCCAGATACCTCCAAGTTATTATCTACTTCCAAAGGTTTTTGAATGAGGATTTCATTCTTTGAAATTCTAAGAGGATATTCTCCTTCAACAAAAAATTTCATGTTTCCTGTTTGGGAGTTTATGGACAAGTCATTTGGATTATCAGCGGCTCTTCCTATATACCCTACAGAATTTCCGTCTTCTAAAAAGGAAATAAGAGAACTTTGGCCATTATTGGAGATTAGATTAATTTGATTTTCGAAGGTAGCTGTTCCAGAGGCTTTAATATTTCCACTTGCACCCACGGTAAGAAGGTCAGTCGCGTTATTCTGGATTTTAACAATCGGGGAATGAGATAAACTGATATCGTCTTTTTTTCCTCTTAATATAATGGCGGTTTGATTTACATCATCGCTTGCTGGTGTTCCATTGATACTTAGACCAGGAGCATTTTTCCAATCGGCTGTAGATACCCCGATGACAGAAGGGGTAAAAGCATTAGAATCTCCTGTGTTGCTGGCCATTAGTAGATACCCGTCCGCCCTTTTAAGCTGTATTCCCTGATGATATTGACTGCTTCCTGTGGGAAGGTCTATTTCAAGTAAATTGGTAGGGTTTGAAGTACCAATTCCCAACCTTCCTCTACCATTTACCATCAAATCCCCATTAAAAACTCCCCCTCCTGCAGTAAAAACATTAGTCGTTACAGCCCCTTTATCCGTTAATTGCTGTAAAGTATGGGGTATTACATCAAAATAAGTTTTTCCACCATTTTCATTGATCAGGAGATAATCGTCATTAAAGTCAGCGGGTAAGGTACCACTTACAAATTCTGCTTCGTACCGTATCCTCTTGGGTGCTTGGCCACCTGACCGCAGTTGATAAAAAGAACGAGCCTGTGGCGTGGCTTCTTTAAAGTAGCCTGTAAGTGATTCCAGACCACTGGCACCCGCAAACTCTAAGAGCTTCCCATTAATGTATAGGAGACCAGAAGCAATCTTATAACCATGATCGTCTTGGTCAACCTGGCAGCCTGACATAATAAAGGGCTCCAGGCCCAAGTATTGGTTTTCAATGGCTTTGTAAACTTCATCTTGTAAAATACGAAGGTCATCAAGGTGGAGCATGCGTCCACCACTGCTAAAATTTAATTTTTCCATTTTCTTTTGTCTGTTTTCCTTTGTTATCGGAGGATTTAAGCCGCATAAGCTTCTTTTTTGCGGTTAAAATCCCCCTCTAAAAATTTAAAAAATAGAGGTAGGAAATTCCCTTAGGCATAAAAGCCAAAGGGCGCAAGCCGTATGCCTGCGCCGATTTTCCCCTCCTTCCTATCTAATTGATTTTGGTTTTGAGTTGCTCTATTTCTTGTTGATGGTTTTGTTTTAATTCTTGCACCTCCTGCCGTAGGGCCTTAATGGCCTCAATGAGCAAAGGGGTGAGTTTCTCGTATTTAACGGCTTTATATCCATCCTCTCGGGTAGTGACCACATTGTCGAGGGGAAGTATTTTTTCTACTTCTTGAGCAATTACTCCTATATCTTCTCCCTGATGGATTTCTTGTGTGTCCTTCCATTCGAAGGTATACCCACCGATTTGCTCAATTTTTTCTAAAGCATTGGCAATAGGTTTAATGTCTGTTTTGTGGCGTTGGTCCGAGGTGGAAAAAGCAATGATGTCTCCTTTAGATACGATTTGTTTCTCGAATTCTCCTGCGCCCTGGAACTTAGCAGTTTTATCCCCTTCTACCGAGAAGGCTATATGATTGATTCCATTGGCTCCCTCTGGCCCAGCTACTACTACTAAACGTCCTCCTACTTCT
>NZ_SMMB01000301.1 GCF_009711365.1 Xanthovirga aplysinae
ATGGAAGAAAACACCTCACCAGAATAGAGATTATGTTACGATAAGAATTGCAGGAGAAAGGAAAATAATTTTATCTATTATTTCAGTTTCAAACTCAAATTTCCCATTGACACATCAATGGAGAAGGACATGGCCTTTTCAGGTTCTTCTAGGTAAGCATTACTGGCATAAACATCATCCTCAATCTTTTCGAGGCTTTTAGGTAGTTTAATCCGACAGAGGGGAGAACCCTTTAAATAAACTATGAAAGGAAGGTCTTTAGAAGGAAGAAGTATTTCGAGGGTTCCAGCTCCAACCATGGCATGCACCTCACTAGAATCCATTAATTCATCTGTAAAATCAAGACTTAATTTCCCCAAACCCACTTTAGCGATAATGTGTCTGGCCCTTGAAAGATTTAATCTTTTAATTTTAACTGCACCCAATTCCACCTTTATCATAAAGGTATCCATAACAATCGGGTTTATTTCTTCTGGTTGGTATTCCATCTGTATTGTAGCACTTCCTGTTTCCAACATAAAGTTTTCCACAGGTACAGAAGAAAGATCAATATTTGCCATTCCGATGGCATAATCAAGATCCATTCGATAAGCATAATTTCGGCATAGAACGACTTGCCATTGACCATCCTTTTCTGGAGAATGCCAACCTAACAAACTATTTCCTATTCCCTTATCCTCGTCATCCTTCACCTCAAAGATACAATAACAAACCTTATTACCATTTTGATAATCGAAATTAGGTGAATATTCGTCAGTGGTTTCGCCCTTAATGTTTAGTGGATAATAATGCTCTTCTACTCCATTGAGAAAGGTTTCCGGAGTAATAGTCCACATTCCAGAAGAGGCTTTTAAATTAAAATCAACTCTTTTGGACTCTACCTGTTCATCTTTTAGGTAAAATTGATATTTCTGTTGAGCCTCCAACCGGACTTCAAAAAACAAAATTAATATTCCGATAAAAAATAAACGATGCATACTTTTTGACAACGAAGGTACCTTTTACTAGGTTACACTTTTCTTTTTTTGACCGAAGGAAAAA
>NZ_SMMB01000928.1 GCF_009711365.1 Xanthovirga aplysinae
CCCCCCCCCATTAAATCTTCAATAAAATACACTCCCTCTTCATCGGTTTCCTCAATATCAATGGTATAAATACCTTCCACACTAGAATTGTAATTATGATAGGAAGTAACAGTGTAGGTCCCAGCCAAAGATCCTACCTCACAAGTTTCAAATTCCTCTTTATAAGTAAACGTAGAGGTTCCACCCTCCTGGTGATCCGCAACATTCCAACTATATGAAAAGTCACCCTCATCATCTGGACAATGTACAGCCCCTGTCGCAGCAAAGATTATATCGTTGGTCCAAGCCAGTTCCTTTTGTCCTATTCCCAAATTAAAAACATCCACATTAATTTCACCTAAAGCTTGTAATTGCCAGCCCCAAGCATTCAAAACATACCCTCCATAAATATCCGAAATCCAATAAACTCCATCTTCCTTCAGCTTAATAAAAACTTCATGTGTATATGTTTCTCCTAGCCCTGTCCCAGCAGTTACCAATGTTTTTACCTCATAAATTCCTTCACGGATTTCAGTAGGAGCACAACTATACAAGCCTATGTTAGCTAAGGGTTCTGCATCAAAAGCCAATCCCTCCTTTGTATGGATAACAAAGGAAATGGTAAACAAATCCCCAGAGGCAATCTCCTCTTCAATAATATTTAGTCCTTGTTTAAGCTCCGAGTATTTAAGTTTAAGCTCTGGGTTCTTTGAAGTTAATGACGTATGTAAGACTTTTTCTCCTCCATTAAATTGCTTATAAACATCTATTTTTTCCAGTTCGGCTTCAGACACCACTTCTAGTGTTAATACGTCGGAAGTATTGGCCAAATCATTAATATCCAAATATCCATTGGAAAATGAGCCTAAAACTATCTCCGCCCCATAACCGGCTAAATTATCATGTAAATGCTCGGGCTCCTCATCACAAGCGGTAAAAATAATGAAGGAGGCCAAAAGACATGCAAACTTATATAATTTATTTTTCATAATAATTCTTTCTTAATTTGACTGATTAAAATTAATTATCCCACCATACTCTTTTATAGACCGTAATATCCTTTGGCACGTTTGGATTATTTATTACTTCGTAGGAAGAATACAATACACGCCTAATATACTCATCTGAAGTAGGGCCTCCGAGTTCCCCTTCCGGGATTTCCAAATTGGTAGGGTATTGATAATCATGTCTTCTCACATCAACCCAAGACTCTACCCCTTGGGTAAACATGGCTTTATATTTCTCTGTCATTACCTTTTCAAGATCAATAGTGGTCGCATCTTCAGTGGCAAAAGATACCAAATAACCGTTATCGGTGGCCCCTACACTTTGCAATGAAACTGCAATCGCCTCATTATGGGCATTAGCAGCTTCTCCTTTTTGATTAAGTCGCAAATGAGCCTCGGCTTTTATAAAAAGGAGCTCAAACCTTGTCATTAAAAAAATGCTTGCATCTTTTGCACCAAAAAATGTATCCTCTCCCGGAGAGGGATAAACAGAATCATCTGTACCTTTACCATTTTGCTTGCCTACATAGCCTGCAAAAGTACCGTCTACCTTTTCTTCTGAGAAGTACCTTTCCAATCGTGGATCGTTATTATCTACCAGCAAGTCCATAAAATTATCAGAAGCAACTGCTAAAGAATTTTGATAATGGCTCCACCAAGGGCTAAAATGATTGGCTGACCCCTCGAAGGCATACAACATATCTGAAAAACCAACAGCTTCGGCTTTATCAATCGCGTCCAATGCTGCTTGTGCTGAACCTACGGGATCAATTTTACTTAAATGATTGGCATACCTTGCTTTTATAGCATAGGCAGCCGCCATCCATTTTCCTAAGTCTCCATTAAAAATCAAATCATCGGATCCCGGAGAAAATACGGAATTGTCATTTTTTATATTGGAAATTCCTTCATCCAACAGTGATTGGATAGTATTATAAATTTTTTCCTGGCTATCGTAATTAGGAAAAGGATATTCCAACCCTTTCATTGCTTCTGTCCAAGGAATATCCCCATAAAGATCCGTCAAATGGCCTAATATTAAGGCTTGTTGAATCTGTGCCACACCCACATAATGTGGAGAGGCTTCTTCGGCATTTTCACCTTTTCCCAATTCTATTACCTTTTCAAGATTGGACAAACCATCCGTATACAGATAGAAAAATAGGTTAGAATTGTCAGCGGGTTGTAATTGATATCTGTCCCACGACACTCCATCTGCATGGTTCCCTGCCAAATGTTGGGTAAAAATATTAGCGTATCTTTCCCAAAAATAACCTATTTGACCAAAGCTATACTCCTGTCCCCCGGTAAGTAAAGTTGCTAACGAAGCATCAGCAGGATTTGCCTTAGGCGTATTCATCTCCTCAAATTTTTCATCACATGACACAAAAGAGGAGATAAACCCAACAATAATTATATATCTTAAAACTCTTTTCATAATTCTATTCTTTAAAATTTAACCTTTAAATTAACCTCATAAGACCTGGTATTTGGAACAACCCTACTTTGAATCCCCTGATAATTTCCTGGTCCATTGGAGTTTGATTCAGGATCAAATCCAGAATATTTGGTCAACAACCATAGGTTACGTCCGACAAACCCCACCTGCAATCCCTGAACAAAAGGAATCCTGTTCATTAACTTAGAAGGAAGATCGTAAGCCAAACTAACACTTCGTAATCTCCACCAAGAGGCATCTTCCACAAAATTTTCTGAGGCTAGCCGAAAATTCTGCTGATAATAACCCACATTAGTCAATTTGGCCATGGTGGTATTTTTTGTATACGTTCCAGTTTCTTCATCATAATTCACCCCATCAAAAACCACCGTAGCATTCGCATAGGGATCATCGGCAGAATAATAGCGTTGCTCTGTTTGTTTAGATAAACCAGAATAAACCATCATTGCCTCAAAGGTATTCATTACGTCACCACCCTGTTTTCTTTCAATAAGTGCACCTAACTTCAATCCTTTATACTCCAAACCCAGATTAATACCCAAGGTCCAGTCAGGGTTAATATTACCTAAAATACTTTCTTCCGAATCTATTTCCGGATAACCCGTAGCTTCATCGATAATCAACTCACCATCCTCCGTTCTAGAGTAAGCATACCCATAAATGGCCCCATAAGCCTCCCCTTCCGTTGCTCTTAATGCCACATAAGGGTCACTTAAAGTACTGGCACTGCTCAAGTAAACACTTTCTAACTCATCACTAACTTTCTCGACTAATCCGACATTTTTAGTAAAGTTGAAAGTAAGGTCCCAGTTTAAGTCACCAACTTTTACAAGGTTATCAAAATTAAGCATGGCTTCAATTCCTTTGTTGGAAATAAGACCCACATTTTGAAGGGCATATTCATAGCCAGTAACTTCAGAAACCGGAACCCATATCATCTGATCCCTACTTTCCTTATCATAGTAAGCCAGGTCCAGATTTATTTTATTTCTAACTAATGCCAACTCCAAACCTAATTCTATTTCACTAGATCTTTCCGGTCTCAAATTAGGGTTATTAAGGTTATTATCAATAAAATACATCAACTGTTCATGTACGGAAGGGTTAGCAGCCTGCACATAAACATTGTATAAACTAGCGAAAGGGGCATCATTGGCAACCTGAGAATAGGATAACCGAAATTTACCAAAGTTTAAGGCATCATTTTGTATTAACTCAGAAAACACAAAACCTAAATTTGCAGAAGGATAGAAATAACTATTGTTATCCAAAGGCAAAGTTGAAGACCAATCATTCCTACCTGTTAACCCTAAATAAAGGAAATGTTTATAACCCAATGTAACATCCCCATATACTCCTATGGTCATTTTTTCGCTTAAACTCCTGGTTACAACTTGATTTTCCGTATTGGTAACATCTTCATACCCAGGCAATACAATACCATCCCCCCTAACATAAAGTCTATTATAAAGATTTGTATAAATATTGCTACCAACTAAATAAGAAAGTTCAAAATCCTCATTTAAATTGTAGGCGCCATTAACAATAAAATCATGATTAAAACTTCTATTTACCAATCTGATTTCAGTAATATCTCCCAACCCATCATTGGCATCTTTTGAGCCAATTGGCCTTACTTGATTTCTTTGATCAGTATAGGTATCTAATCCTACCCTATATTGTAAATTTAACCAAGGTGCCACCTCATATTTCAAATCTAACCCACCAATTAAACGATCTACCATACCATCCTCACCTTGCTCGTTAATAACCCACATAGGAAAGTTATTAGTGGTACTAAACCAGGTTGGTTCTCCGCTTGGGCTCTTATAATTAAAATTCCTAATATCCCACATATGATGAAGGTACCCCACCCCATAAGTAAAATCTGACATATTTACTCTGTGGGTATTTGTCTTAACATAGTTCGCTTTTCCACTTACAGAAAAGTTTTTAGTCACATTTCGGGAAGCGTTAATCAAAGCTGAGGTACGTTGATAGGTAGAATTTTCAATAATCCCTTTCTGATCTAAATTGGAAAAACTGGCATAAAATGCCCCATTTTCATTTCCTCCGCTTATCCCAACATTGTGATTAGTGGTAGACCCTTTCACGAAAGCGTTTTCTAAATTATTAGCATAAAATGGAATAGGTTGACCACTTGCGTCAATATCCCCCTCTCCTGTCAAATTGATGATGGTTCCATCGGGAAAAACTGGATTAGAGTCATAAGCCGGCCCCCAAGACCAATGCGTAAAGTTTGCATAACTACCTTCCCTACCTCTGGCAAACTTATCTGTTTGCTCAGGGAATTTATTGGCTTCTTCCACAGAGTGCGAAAAACTATAGGTCGTACTCAACCCCTTTTTCTCCTTACTTCCGGATTTTGTAGTGATTACAAGCGCACCATTGGCCGCCCTGCTTCCGTAAAGTGCAGTTGCAGCTCCACCCTTCAAAACTGACATAGTTGCAATATCATCAGGATTAATATCAATTCCTCTGTTTGCCGGGGCAAAACCTGTAGACTGTGAGCTACCACTACTATTAGAAGAAGTAGCATCGTTATCAATTGGAATACCATCTACCACAATTAGGGGTTGATTATTAAAGTTAATGGAGCTATAACCTCTTATTAACATATTGGTACCCGAACCTGCCTGTCCTCCTGAATTGGTAATCTGAATTCCAGCAACTTTACCATTTAGAGCATCAATAAAATTTGTAGTGGAAGACTGTTCCAAAACTTCACTACCAACAGAAGTCATTGCATAACCCAGAGAAGCTTTTTCCCGGCTAACCCCCATTGCGGTAACTACAACTTCTTCCAATTGCTTGGAATCACTCTCCAATACCGCATCGATTATAGATTGGGCTCCCACCGCAATTTCTTGAGTCTCCATCCCCACAAAACTAACCACCAAAACAGCCGAACTCTGCCCAGAAATATCTAAACTATATTTACCATCAAAGTCGGTAATTACTCCCTGTGTAGTACCCTTAATAATCACACTTGCTCCTGGCAAAGGTTGACCATCATCAGCTGAACTCACCGTCCCGGAAACGGTAGAACTTTGCGCCATTGCCTGCTGCCACCC
>NZ_SMMB01000854.1 GCF_009711365.1 Xanthovirga aplysinae
TTGCGCAGTTTCAATTAGAAAATCCTAAATCTTATTCCAACCAAAACAAACGACTTCAGGGGGCATTTTTGAATGATAATGGTAGTGATGAAGGCAACTACTATTTTGGAGCTACGCCAATTAATTCCTCCGATAAACCTGTATTGGTATTTGTTCATGGTTATAACACCAGAGCCTCTTTCTGGTGGCTGATCAGCGATATGTATTCCTATGTTTATGAGGCCGGGTATCGGTCTGCTTATGTGTCGCTGGCACCAGATAAAGACATGTGGCACAATGGGGAATTACTCGCAGGTATGATCGACAATATACGTGATCATTACGAGGTTACTCAAGTTATCTTAATAGGTCATAGCAAGGGGGGCGTAGACGCGGATGCTGCCTTGCACCATTTTGGTGCTTGGCCCTATGTAGAAAAAACGATTACCCTCAGCTCCCCTCATTTTGGAACAGGCCTAGCTGACCTTGCCCATAGCAACTATACCTGGTGGCTAGCTGCTGCTTTGGGGCAATACAATGATGCAACGGGCTGCCTTCAAACAGGGTCTATGGCTGATTTTCGTAACCGAACAGACTATTCCCCCTCAAATGAAGACTCTGATTTTCGGACCCTGGGGGCTTGGGATTATAGCGGAATTTTTCTTATTCCCGGCTTATTCTTGAGTGCCACAAGTGGGGGAATAGATACTGGAGGAAACGATGGAATAGTCCCTTACTTCAGTAGCAAAAGACCTAATTCAGAGGTTGTTTTAGGAGGTTATGGAGACCCACGTTCCAAATTAGATCACCTTGAAGTTGCTTATGGACGACATGTTTGGCAATTCATAGAAGAAGAAATCAAGGAGCCTGCCTCCACCCAAAAGGTGCTTAGTAGTGAAGATGCTAATTATTACCCCTTATCTGCCATTAGTAGCCAAGCTCAAATTATTTCCTCAGCCGAAGGCTTCAAAACATTTAAACTTTCAAGAGAAAAAAATGCGCACTTAGAAATTCATCAGCAGCAGAACATCTCTTCACTTAAAGTTAAAACTCCGGACAATAAATTTCTAACAATTGAGGAAAAAGACATCATCTCTAACCCAGGTTTAGGGACCTATCAAATTAATTTTGATTTTGAAGATGCCCTTGCTGGAGAATACGAGATCCAATCTTCATACCCATTTTTGGGTATTCTAACTCATGACAATGGCATCAAGGCAACCTTACACACTGGGCTCAACTCTGACAAGAAGGTATATCAAAGTGGAGAACCCATCTCTTTAAAGCTTTCTTTAAATGACGCAAACAACCATTTTTTGGATGATGCCCTGGTGACAGCAGTACTTAATCAAACCCAAAGTTTAGGCAACAATAACTCCTCCCCAACTATAAGCTCAGTTCTTAACTTCAACAAAAAAGAGGGATATTACGAATCAGTTATAAAGGATTGGCTACCTGAAGGAGTCTATAACCTAACATTGGAAGCGGTGCATGAAAAAGGAGAAAGGAGTGTTGTCACAAGTTTTGCCGTTGTAGGCTCTGAAAGTAACCTTTTAAAGGAAAGGGAATCAAACATCGTGCTAGAACCCCCATTTCCTAATCCCATCCGGAGAAAAACCACTCTAAAATTTCATCTTCGAGAAGCTGGTACTTATCAATTGCAAATATATGATATGGCAGGACGTCTGGTGAAAACATGGGAAGCCCGAGAATATCAAACAGGAAGCCATCAAACCGAATGGCACGTTCAACAAAATTTAACAAAAGGAGTCTATTTCATTGAGTTAAGTGGAAATGGACAAAAAGCAACTCAAAAATGTATTATAGACTAAAAGAAAATTAATTCAAAACTAAGGGTTCAAAGAAGGTTGTATCAAAAGAAATATAAACGGCCATAGATTTTAATACTTAAGAAAATACTCAAATAGTTGTAAATGATTAAAAAAGAAGCTTTATAAACTTTTGATATAGCTTCTTTTTTTCTGTTCTTCCATCAAATAGGAAATTGAGATAATTTGCAAATAAATATTTTGTAATGGTTTCACTCTATTAGAACAAAAAAACAAATAATTATTATCCCTAGTATGGAGACCAAGTGATTCATAAACAAATCCATATTTTACTACAGCTTCCAATCTTAAAAGCCATTTTAAAACACTCTCTTAGTTGGCCTTTTCTCTTATTACCCAATTATCACCTTTTGCATCATCAACTTTTGAATATTAATTCCAGCCGTACTAATGATGAGAATAAAGTATGGGACTGCACTTAGGAAAACCCTTGGAATATCTACCTCTAAGTCATCAAGAATAATGGTATTCCCCCTTGACCCCATTGTAATGAGGTCGAATCTATTTAATCAGTCACAATAGGCACTCCAACTCAATTAGGTATACCGTATATCCAGAATATTTTTTTTGCACTTCTATTCAAATATTGAATAGAAAGAAATGAATTCAATAGGCCTAAAGGACTCCCAAGACCCTTTCTTTTTAGTTGGTGAAGCCTTTTACTTTATTAGAGTTATTAAGGTAAGCCTTTTCTAAGGAAATTATTTGGCCGTTAAGCTTTTTACTTATTCATCTATTTTATAACCTTAATTTACGGGGTAATGAATCAATTATCAGCAGAGTTAATCTAAATATAGAAGAAAAGGAGATCACACTGGCAAGATGGGCGGGGTCCAACCTTACAAATGCTAAAGAAAAGGACTAGTGGTAAGATTCCCGAAATAGGCTAAATAAGAAATGGCCTCAATGATATGAGCCCAGGGCCAAGCAATACTATACTCCTAAAATGCGGACCGGTGAAGAAGAATTAAAAGTACTATTCTATTCGATTAGAAATCGAAGTCACATCCCCTTAAAACTAAGAATTCATTTTAATTATAGACATAAATAAACATTACAACTATTATTATAGTTAATAAACTAATCAAAAAGTTGATAAACTATAATAATAGTTTTATATTACTTTTGTGAATCAATTTATTCAAAAAAGATGAAAGAGCTAACAAAAGCAGAAGATCAAATCATGCAAATCCTTTGGCGATTAAAGAAGGCCTTTGTAAAGGATATTATTGAAAAAATGCCTGAACCTAAGCCCGCTTATAACACAGTGTCCACAATTATTCGAATTTTAGAGAAAAAAGAATTCGTTGGACATAAGGCTTACGGAAAAACACATGAGTATTTCCCACTTATTGCCAAAGACAAATATCGAAGCTTTTTCCTGAAGAATTTCATGGGAGGATATTTTGGTGGCAGATTTGAAAATTTAGTTTCCTTTTTCGCCAAAGACAATAATTTGAACACACATGAACTCGATGAATTGATGAAACATGTGAAAGGAGATTTAGACCAATCAAAAGACAACTAAGATGCTTAACTACCTACTTACTTCCAGCCTGTCCCTAGCTCTTTTTTACGGATTCTATATTCTGCTTCTTCAGAAGGAAAAAGCATTTCAATTTAATCGCTTCTATCTTTTGGGCTCTTTATTAATGGCACTAACGTTCCCATTATTTAAGCTCCCCTATTTTCCAAATTTAGTTAGGGGGGAAAAAGACTCAGAATTTGTATTTTACCTGTCGCAAATGCAGGTTCCTCTCAGCAACCAAAGCTCATTTTCCCCAAATTGGATTAATATTTCGCTAGTAACCTATTTGGCTGGTGTTCTCTTTTTTGCCTATAAAACACTCGTACAATATGGAAAACTACTTCTTTTTATATCCAAACAAAAAAAGAAGAAAAAAGGCAAATATATTCTCATAAACACTAATGGACAATATCCAACCTGTGCTTTTTTCCATTTTCTATTATGGAATAATAAATGCGGAATCAGCATAGGAGAATCAAAGGAAATTCTTAACCATGAATTAACACATATCAATGAAAAACACAGCTTAGATATACTCTTTGTGGAGATCCTAAAAATTGTATTCTGGTTTAATCCCCTATTCAGATTTTATCAAAAAGCAGTCTCTGAAAATCATGAATACATTGCCGACCATAGCGTAATCGAACATAGCTCTACTGAAGAATATATTAGCCTTTTGGCAAAACAAGTAATCCAACAAATTGAATTTAGTCCAGCCAATCATTTCAATAAATCTCGAACTTTAAAACGAATTACCATGCTTAAAACTAACAAAACGGAAAATTACTGGAAGCTTTTAGCTTCCATCCCTCTTACAGTATTGATCTTCACAATGGCTTCTTGTGAAAAGGAAGAGCTTACAGCTACTACCCCGCACTCGAATGAATCAATGGTTGCCTCAGAACAACCCACACTTTCGACAAAACAGCTAGAAGATTCCAACGAAATTTTTACTGTAGTAGAAAATAAACCAGAAGTAAATGGTGGAACTACAGCCCTTTATAAAGGCTTGGCTAAAAACCTAGTATACCCTGATGAGGCTAGAAAACTTGGTGTAGAGGGACGTGTCTATTTACAGTTTATAGTAAACGAAGACGGTTCAATAAGTGATACAAAAGCAGTTAGAGGAATAGGGGCAGGATGTGATGAAGCAGCGGTTGAAGCCTTCCAAAAAACTTCAAATGAACTTGGGTGGTTGCCTGGAGAGCAAGCAGGAAAGAAAGTAAAAGTAAAAGTAGTCTTACCAATTATATTCAAACTTAGTAAGTAAACAAAATTTTTAAAATCCAATACAATCTATTAGGAAAACTTTTCTAAATTTTTCTTTTACTCTATTAACTATTATATATGGATTCAGCCAAAACCGAATCAAAGTAAAAGTAAGC
>NZ_SMMB01000882.1 GCF_009711365.1 Xanthovirga aplysinae
ATCGGATACTTTTTATTTTCATTCTTTTTAGTCCTTTTTTTTGTAGGGGACAACAAATGCAAATTTTCACACATGCCGATTCCCTAAGAGGACAGTTAAGTCCACTCCGTAGAGCCTATAAAGTGTATTTTTACGACCTTAATCTACGTATTAACCCGTCCTCTAAAAGCATAAAGGGGTATAACGACATTTACTTTACTGCCCAATCTACTTTTGACCGTATACAGGTAGATCTTTTTGAAAATATGATCATTGATCAAATCATATTTAAAGACCAAAAACTTGACTTTCAAAGAGACGGAAATGCTTTTTTCGTAGAATTTCCCGAAAAAGTTAATAAGGGGAGTATAGGCAACCTAAGGATTTACTACCATGGCCAACCCCTAGAAGCCAGCAATCCACCATGGGAAGGAGGTTTTTCCTGGAGTAAGGACGAAAAGGGGCGAGATTGGATCGGGGTATCTTGTGAAGGCCTTGGGGCAAGCTTATGGTGGCCTAATAAAGATCACCCTACTGCAAAACCCGACAGCATGTCCATTACAATAGAAGTGCCTTCACCACTAATGGAAGTCTCCAATGGGCAACTCAGAAATGTGATTCCTCTGCAAGATGGCTACACCAGGTTTCAATGGTTTGTTACTTATCCCATTAACAATTACAATGTTACTTTGAATGCTGCACATTATGCCCACTTTTCTGATACTTATACCGCACTAGACGGAGATAAGATCCCCCTGGATTATTATGTTCTCGATTATAACTTGGACAAAGCAAAAAAACATTTTAAACAAACCCAGGGCATGCTACAATGCTTTGAAGAACTTTATGGAAAGTACCCCTTCCCTAGAGATGGGTACGGACTTGTCGAAACACCTTACTGGGGTATGGAACATCAAGGAGCTATCGCCTATGGGAACAATTATAAAAATAATAGCTTCGGATTTGATTTTATCCTTATACATGAAAGCGGACATGAATATTGGGGGAATAGTGTGACGGAATCAGACCATGCTGAAATGTGGATCCATGAAGCTTTCACTACTTACTCAGACGCATTGTATATAGAATGTCGGTTTAGTTACGGAAAATTCTTAACCTATATGCAAGACATGAAGAGTAAGATTGCCAACCGAGAACCTATATTAGCCCCCATGGGAGTCAATTATAACTTTTGGAATGATTCAGACATGTATTACAAAGGGGCATGGATGCTTCACTCCATCCGAAATACCATAGATAATGAGGAAGAGTGGTTTGCTCTTCTTTTTAATCTTTACCAAAATTTTAAATATTCAAACGTAAGTAGTGATGATATTATTGATTTCCTTGATGAAAACACAAAATATAATCTTAGGCCAATTTTCAGACAATTCCTTTTAGGAGTGGACCCTCCAAAATTAATTTACAGCGTTCAACAAAAAGGAAAAACTGCCAAACTCAAGTTTAAATGGGAAACAGATTATGCTTGGGATTTCAATATGCCCATGAAAGTCAAATTTGGAACAGGCAAGTATTACACCATTTACCCAACAAATAAATGGCAAACTGAAAATTTTAATACCCAAAAAGCAGACCGAATAAAATTTGCCGATGAACTTTTTTATTTTGAGCTGGAAAAAAATAGAGAGTGAAAAGTAGCATTATTATTTTGCCCCCAATATATTTAACTCCTCATTAAAATACAACCCCTTAGCTTAGGTAATAAAGGGCAAACTAACTCTGAAGCTGGCTCCCTTCTCTTTTTCACTCTGAAGTTTTATAGTTCCTCCCAAAGAATCCACTGCATTTCTCACTAGGTACAATCCCAAACCAGAGCCTGTTGAAAATTCATTTGCCCTAAAAAACATATCAAATACTTTCTCCTTCAGCTCTGTTGGAATACCTTGTCCATTATCAGAAACTTCGATTATTAATCGGTCCATTCTCCGATAAACCTCTACTTTTATATAAGAATTAATATTGAGCTTCCTGTATTGAATGGAATTTTTAATTAAGTTGATAAAGATGATCCGCAATAGACTTTCATCGCTCTTAAAGGTTTTAAGTAGCATTATTTCCTTTTTAAAATTAATTTCTTCAAATCCAGGAGTTTTCTTTAAACCATCAATACAGCTGCTTACCAATAAAGAAAAATCGATAGGATGTTTTTTTACCACCTTTTCTTTTATCTTGGAAAGATCAATTAAAGCCTGAACAATCTCATACAACTTTTTTACTTCTTGATTGTACATAAGGAAGAAATCTAAGACCTTCTTTCTATGGAACTCCCTTTGGGCTAAGCGATTTAATCCTTTTAATGTTGCTACCGGCCCCCTTAGGTCATGATACGTTTTATATAGAAAAGTATCTAATTCATTATTTTTAAAACGCAACTCCTCCTCCACCCTTTTTTGAGCTGTCATATCCCTAATAATGGTTGAAAAACACTCTAATTTCCCACCAATTGTTAAATGGGCAATTACTACTTGTGAAATTGGCACTCGTTCTCCATATTTATTTATAAGAATATTTTCCCCACTCCAAACTCCATTTTGTGTAGCCTCAGTAAAGCTCTCCTTTTTGATAAAATCTAAGGTTGACCCCCTATGCTGAAAAGAAAATTTCCATTTTGACAAATTCGATTCCGAAGAAAGTCCAAAAAAATCCAGTCCTGCCTTATTCAAATAAATCAGAGTTTTATCTTTACCCACAATAGCTATCACATCTGAGGTAGACTCCACTATCCGATATAATCGCTCCTTTTCCGCTTCAGCTCTTTGGATTCTGGTGATATCCTGAGCCACTCCATACCTTTTGATTAATTTCCCCGTGACCGGATCATAAATTGCTCTTCTATGAATAAAACAATACCTTACATTTCCTTTCACATCAAGGAGCCTATAAATAGCTTCTGGTAAAATCCCCCCTTCTCTTACTTTTTCTGATTCCTTTACCCCCTCTAAAAACATTTTTCGGTCATCAGGATGGACATAATTTAGCCATTCCGCCTGTGAAAAAACCACACGACCATCCTTCACCCGATCTTTTATCTCTTCTAAACCTACAATTTTGGCACAAGTCTCATCGGCAGTATAGTTCCCACTTTCAGGATCATATTCCCAACGCCAAAGATTAGCCATTTCCATAGCTACCTTAAAATATTCCTGGCTTTCTTTCAAATCCGAAGTACGTTTTTCTACCAAGTCCTCCAGTTTATCTCGGTACATTTTTAGTTCCATCTCATTTCTCTTTAATTCGGTGATATCCTGAGTAATACCGTAAACCCTATGCTTCTTCCGCTTCTCATCTTTAATCAATACACCACCAGATGTAAGAATCCTTTCTTCCCCATTTTTTAGAATTCTATATTCCACCGAAGCTTTGTCCACCTTTCCCTGAGCCAAATCATACCAAACCTTTCTCACTTTAGGTTGATCTTCTTCAACTAAAAAGCGGACAAAAAATTCTTCAAGAGTCATCTTAACGGGCTCTCCTTTATCAGGTATCCCAAACATTTTCATTAGTGAACTATCAAATAATATTACACTTTCAGGCAGTTCGGTATCCCAATAAGCCAATTGGGCAAAATCGAGGGCATATCGAAGTTGAGTTTGCTTTAATAATAATTCTTCCTCTCTTTCCTTTAAGGCGGTAATATCTTGCGTAACTCCATAAATCATTTTCCCTTTAGCTTCCTTATCCCTTACCAAAATAGCACTAGCCAAAAGCAATTTTATTTCCCCATTTCTATCAATTCTAAATTGCACGGATGCCTTATCCGTTTTTCCATGATATAGTGAATAGTAAACTTTCTCAAGGTGGGGCAGATCTTCTGGGATAACGTACTCTAGAAATAAATCCTTCACTGCCATCAAAAAAGGTTTCCCCGGAAAAGGAATACCATAAATATTGGCATGGGGTTCTTCAACCCAGAATTTCCCTTCAGGCAGTAAGATTTCCCAATAAGCGAGCTTGGCAAACTCTAGAGCAAACCGCAATTGCTCTTGCTTCAAACGTAACTTTTCCTCAGTCTTCTTCTGTTGATTAATATTCCGAACAAAGCAAATAACTGATTTAACACCCTCCACTTTATCCTTTTCTGGAACCATATACCAATCGAACCAAACATCATTGAGAAATAAAAACTCTACTCTTTTTTCCTTTCCAGTTATAAACACCTCATTTAAGGATTTATCCCAAAAATTTACTATCCTTTTTGGAAACCCATGATCATAAATATTTCGACCAGTGTAATAACTTCCAGGTTTACCAGAGCTCTCCAGTGTTCTATCATTAGCAAAAAGATAATTGTGATTTTTGTCAAACCGTAATATGATATCAGGAGAAGACTCTACAAAAAGATGAAAATTGCTCTCAGATTCTTTTAATTCAGAGTTATCTTTTATGTAAATAGCAGAAATGGGATCCTTTATATTTTCTTCTAACCACCTAAAGTCTAATTCAGCCCAAAACTCCTTACCTTTTAAAGTGCGGCAATAGAGATTAAACTGTTTTTTACCTTCTATTCGAAATTCAGCTAAAATCTTCTTCCATAGAGCTTTGTTAGAAATTCCATTAGGTGTTTTTTGGCTAGCCAATAAAGTGGATGGGGTAGATTTTAAAAGTGACACTGAAGTATCAGCCTCTAACAAATCAACAGCAGCGCTATTGCAATCAATAAACTTTTCATCTTTCAGAATTAGAATGGCACTGGGTGAATTCTCATATAATGCCTTAAAATTAATCATCAACAGCTCGCCTACATTAGAAAAAGTACATTTTCGAAGCTTACACTTATTTCATCAACTTTAGGAATTTCTTTTATGTTTTATGTAGTTGAAATTTAGAAATTATAAGGCAAATAAACTGTAAAGGTAACACCCTGATACTCTTTACTTTTTAGGGAGATTCTTCCTTTGAGAGAATCCACTGCATTCTTGACAAGGTATAGCCCTAAACCGGGACCAGTGGAGCTTTCTACACCTCTAAAAAACATATCGAAGGCTCTTTCTTTAAGCTCCTCCGAAATCCCCAAACCATTATCTTTTAACTCCAGCACTAAATAATCAGCTTTTCGATTTACCTTAATT
>NZ_SMMB01000784.1 GCF_009711365.1 Xanthovirga aplysinae
ATGAACAATTCTTATTGGTCCATGATAAATATGACAAAATAATCAATTTTAGAAACTCAACTGACATTCATCAGGCAATTGAAAAAGCTGACTTAATTTCCTTCGAAAAAATTGGTCACTATCGAATGCTTTGGAATGAACAAGTTATCCAAACAGTATCAACATATTTCACCAAAAGAAAGAAAGCAGCGTAAAATAACTAAGAATTTAGAGTTAAGAGGTTTGCTGAGACGCAAAAATTTGCGTCTTTCCTTTATGTAAATAAACTTTCCCTGGATTCCTAAAGTTAGGCAACTTACTTACCTCTTTCACCTACCAATCTCTAACCTTAATAATAAAGCTAAAAACCAATATCCTCACATCCTACCCTCAAAAGCAAGGTTCAGGAAGAAGAATCAAGCCCATTTCTAAATTGAATAAATCATGATTCAGCAAGTTAATTCTTAATTTCATATCTTTGCCCCCGAATTTTTTAAGCAGCAGGAAGAGATGAAAGAGCGAAAAGCAACGATATCCCCTATCTCCCAGAAAGAATATCTTTATGAATTACCCGAAGAACGGATTGCCACACAGGCCTTAAAGGACCGTTCGGCCTCTAAATTATTATTTTATAATAAAGGGAAAATTAGACATGAGTACTTTAAGGGAATTAGTGACCTTTTACCTCAAAATAGTCTCCTAGTTTATAACAATACCAAAGTTATCCCTGCTCGAATTTATTTTCAAAAAGCCACAGGAGCAAACATTGAAATCTTTCTTCTGCAACCTGAAGCCCCTACCAAAGTAATTTCCCTTGCTATGGAACAGAAGGAAGGTTGTATGTGGCTGACCATGATTGGGAATCTCCGAAAATGGAAAGATGATGATATATTGGTTCGGGAACTGAATATCCAGGAGAAAACCATATGTTTGAAGGCAAAAATTGAAGATAGAGACCGTAAACTGGTAAGTTTTGAATGGGATAACCCGGAAATATCTTTCGTTGAAATTGTCCAAGCAGCTGGAGAAGTTCCCTTGCCTCCTTACATGAACCGAAAACCTAATAAAGCAGATATCCCCCGTTACCAAACAGTTTATTCTGAAAAAGAAGGTGCTGTAGCTGCACCTACCGCTGGATTGCATTTCACGGAAGAAATCATTAAAGATCTAAAAGAGAAAGACATTCAAACCGACTACCTTACCTTGCATGTAAGTGCAGGGACTTTTCAACCCATTAAAGAAGAAAATGTCATCAACCACCCCATGCATGCAGAGCAGGTAGTAGTGAGTCGGGAAAACATCCATAATTTACTTCAAACCAACCGAAAGATAATTGCGGTTGGCACTACATCCATGCGTACCATGGAAAGCCTGTATTGGTATGGAGTAAAACTGATTAAAGAAGGAGACCCCACCTTCTCCATTGAAAAATTGATACCGTATGCTTATAAAGAAGAAGAGCTTCCAACTAAGGAACAATCTCTGCAAGCGATTTTGGATTTTATGGAGAAGGAGGGGAAAAGTGAAATCATGGGAGAAACCCGAATTTTTATTTTCCCTGGATATAAATTTCGAATTTGCGAAGGGTTAATCACCAATTTCCACCAACCAGAATCTACACTAATATTGTTGGTGGCTGCTTTTGTTGGAGAAAGATGGAGAGATATCTACAATGAAGCTTTAGCTCAAGACTACCGTTTCTTGAGTTATGGTGACTCTTCTTTACTAATCCCCTCTAGTTAACAAAAGGAGACACCTTTGGTAATCGATCATGCTTACAAAAAATTGATCGATCTTAAATTCCTGGCTATTTATTTAATCATAAAAGGAGTTTTAAACTCCTTTTTTTTATTTCTGTATGAAAGTTATCCCAATAAATTCCTGCTCATAATCTATCCTCAACCTTTCATTCCTGTAATTTGAACTGATCTTTTCTCCAAAGGGTTTAAGAAAAAACAAAGCAAGCAGTTATGAGTGTATTCCTAAAAATAATCATCGCTTTGGGTATTTTATTTGGGGCGTTTTGGCTTATTGGATATTATACAAATGAAAATTATGAAGGAGAGCATATAGTAAAATTAGACTGCCCAAAAGCAGTGGTTTGGGACATCTTAACAGACCTGGAAGAAATCCCAGATTACAGAGATGAGATTGACGAGGTACATTTTAAAGGCCGTAACCAAAGAGGCCTGATGAAATATGAAATGATTCCGGAAATTGGAGGTTACATAGACTTAGAAATTCTGGAACGCATTCCTGAAAAAAGACTGGTGGTCCGAATGATTGATAGCAGCTTTGGCCTTTCGGGAATCTGGACCTATGAGCTGGAAGGAAATAATGATTATTGTTTGGTCACCATTTCCGAAAATAGTAGGTTGGAAAATACTCTAAGTCGTTCAACACTATCGTTAACAGGCCGGGATGCCATTCTAGAAAGAGAAGCTGAAATTCTGGAAGATGGCTGTGATTGAACCTTAATTTTAATAAGGGGTTCAATCACTTGGAATGTTGAACCCCTGACCTTTAGTTTCAAAGCAACCACTGCAAAGTATTCCGTAATACCTCAAAACCTTTCCTCAATAATTCATTTTTGCATTTGTAATCTTCATCGTTCCTCCGGCTTTAAATGCCTATACCTTTCTAGCATTTCTCCATGTTTATTTAAGTCTTTAGGCTTAAAAACTCTTAACGTGGAAGGAGGATTTTCTTCCAAATGAACTTTTGGCCGGATAGGTCTGGGACTAAAGCCCCCACCACAACTGGGACATACATTTTGAAAAACTTCCTGAGCACATTCCTTACAATAGGTACATTCAAAAGAACAAATCATCGCTTCTGTAGAATCTTGAGGAAGATTCTTGCCACAATGCTCACAGGAGGGCCTTAATTCTAACATATTGAAAAATTATTTAAAATGAAAAACAATGATATAACTAGTAATTTGGAGTAATACCTTAATCAATTTTTTTAAAATTTGAATTAAACTTTCTGTCAAAGCTTGAAATTTTTAAGTTATTGACTTTAAGAATTTTAATAGGTACTCTATTATTATTTCTTTTCCAAACCTTCCCAATTTTCGCGATACTTTTTTGCTAGACGGACATGCTCCAAATAATGCTTCCCATGCCAAGCATATAGGCAGATCACTTCCTCCAAGGAATAACGTTTCCCATATTCGGGGTGAATATATTCTCTTTTAAAATCATCCTTCCTTAGATTTTTTAATAAAAACACCCATCTTTTATGCATACCCTCCAAAATCGACAAAGAGTCCTCAATAGAGGCCAACTTACTATCTGATAAGGATGCCCATTTTGCTTCGAAATAGGGCTTTATGGAAGTTGAATCTTCCGTGAGCATCCATTTGGTACGAAGAAAACCATTCATGCGGCTATCAGCACAATGATGCACCAATTGACGGATAGACCAACTATTCGGGCGATAAGAATAATTCAACTCTTCTTCCCTTAGATTTTTTGTTTCTTCTCTCAAATGGGCTGGAAAACAAGTAATTTCCTCCAACCTGTTTTGAATGACTAAATCATTGATTAAAGCTGACTTTTCAAACTTGCCGATTGGGAAGCGCAAGGCTAATAAGTTTTTAATTTCTTTCATTTTCGAAACTATTTTATAAATAATTCAAAGCACCTAATAATTTAATGGAATGGTTGGGTGCTAATGAGTTGAATTTAAATATTGATCAGTTGTTAATATCTTTGAATAAAAACCATTTAAAGCTGCTAAAAAAGATCTATGAACATCGGAAGTAAGACACCTATCCTCCATTTATTTCCAAATCTCTGGTTGCACAAGCATCATTAATCAACTCAAAATTAAAACGATAATCCGTAGCTGCTCTAAGCGATGCATCAATACACATATGAGTCATCATACCACAAACTACCAGGTCTGGAATTTCATTTTCTTTTAAGGAATCCACCAATTCCGTTCCTAGAAAACTGTTTGGAATATGCTTAATGACTACTTTTTCATTTTCTAATGGAAGCAT
>NZ_SMMB01000924.1 GCF_009711365.1 Xanthovirga aplysinae
TATCCCATTTGTTTTTTGCATGAGTTAATCGTTTTCTATTCGTACCATCAATGTTCATTGTATGAATAGACCAGGTCTTTTTGTCATCATATTTTCCATAAAAAGCAAATTGTTTTCCGTCAGGAGACCAGGCTAAGTAGCCACCTTTCGCATTTGTACTTTTAATATCTGATTTACCTTCTGTATCACCTGAGTAAATTTCTACATTACCAGTTTCTGTTGAACCATAAGCAATGTTATAGGTTGGGGATTCAGGCTTTTTACTTTCCTGACATGAAGTAATCAAACCAAGCAATAAAGTCACAAAGATTAAGGTTTTTACTTCTTTCAAATTTTTAGTTTTCATATTTTCTTCCTTTTGTTATTGTATTGGACAACAGCCTGAGGTATGGGTAGTTAAACCATCTGCAATAAAGTGATTCAAAATAAACCTTTGTCTACGTTGATGCCTTGTTATATGGTTTATTGTTTGGATCTGAGATTCTCAATAATTTGTGCATCCACCCAGAACAAGTCTGATTGAGGACTCGCATCGCCGATTGTTGGCGTCACCATTCTATTAAAGAAGAGATATTTTCCGTCAGGTGTGACCTTTGGGCCCCCTTCTTCAGCTTCTGTGTTTATCTTGTCTCCCAGGTTAATCGCTTTACCCCACGAACCATCTTTCTGTCGAAAACTGATGTAAATGTCAGAGTCACCATATCCGCTCTCTCTTTCACCATCCCACATAATATAGGACTCGTCTGGTGCGATGAACGGATGGGCATTCCACTTGCCGGTATTAATTTCTTTACCTAATACTTTCGGGGCTTCACGATTGCCGTCTACCAGTCGTGAATACCGAAGAATACCATTTCCATCTCTGGTGAATTCGTCAAAAACTAAAGTTCCTTTGCGGGAAGCTGTAAGGCCCATAATCGGTATTTCTTCAAAGGAGGGGCCAAGACTTTTCATCTCTGACCATCCATCCTTTGTGCGCTCCTTATACCGCTTGCCAAAATATAAGGTCTTGCCATCTGGGGAGAAGTAAGGATTGGGAGCCTCATCTGGAACAGCTATCTCATGCCATCTATTGTCTATTTTTTTAAAAGTGACAGATTTTCTTTCTCTTTTTCCATTATGACGCCATCTGGTGACATAAAATTCATTCATATCTGGGGAGAAACCACCTGCATCCCCCCAATCTTCTGTATTAACAATGCCCGGCGCAAATGCTTTAGGTGTTAAACCAGGTGGTTTTTGTCCTAGGTACGGACCTTTTAGGAGTGGGAATTCATCATTAGCAAAGGCAGGTATGATGGTTTCTGAAATCTGGGCCATTATTTTATCTTCACCATCATGACCTGTGATCACCACAATCAAGTCCAGTTCCTCAACGGTTACAATGTATTGTCCGCCACCACCCCAAGCGAATTTGGTCTTATAGCTTTTACCTTTAACACTCATCTCTGTTTGATACCAGAAATAGCCATAGGAAAAGTTGTCAGGTATCCAATCTTCAGTGGGTTTAGTCACGTTACTGGTGGCACGGGCTAAATATTCAGCAGAAATTATTTGCTCATCATTCCATTTGCCTTTATTCATGACCAATGCTCCCAACTTGAGCATATCGCGTGAAGTCATGTTTGAGCCCTCGACATCCTTCTTCCAACCGTACACATTAACCCCAATTTTTGCCAGGACCTCATTCTTCATAAAATCTTCGGCAGATCCTGGAACAACGCTATCAAGAACCTGCCAGGTTATTCTTGGATCTATTCCCTGATATTTAAATGTTTGCGTTTCGAATGAAATGGCTGCACTATGTTTCAAAAATTCCTGAGTGGGATTAGAGCCATAACCATTTGCTATTATTGATTCAAGGTCGTCAGCACTCACTCGAATCCCTGAACGCATACTCAATAAATGATGAAGCGTAATGTTTTCTGCACCTTTTGCTGGTTTTTTCAGCTTTATATCTTTAAGTAAATGAGTGATAGGCTTGTTCAGGTCCTTCATTGTCAAATACCCCAATTGAATCGCTCGCCCGATGGCTAACGATATGTAAGCCTTGGTCACTGAGGCTTGAAAATGAGGCAGATTGATGCGGCCTTTTCTGTAATACGATTCAAAGACCAGTTTGCCCTGGTGCGAAATAAGCATGCCATCGTATTTGCCGTGCTTTCCCTCCTCAATTTCCCGTGATAGCTGCATGATGGACGCCCGTTTATTGCCATTAAATGTCAGATTGCCTACGGTTATGCCATCTGCTCTATCGGCCGGGCTCAAATCGAGGAAGGCATTGCTAAGGTCGGGAAGCGATTGTTCGAACGAGTAGGATAACTTGTTGATGTCAAATGTTGCTAATTCAGGGGCCTTATCATTGGCCAGGTGTGGAGAATCCGTATTTTCCTGAGCAAAAACAGTATTTAGGGATATAACAATTGTCAGTATTAATAATTTCGTTGTTTTCATCTGTTTAAATTTATTTTCAATGGTCAGATGGAACTTGCCATTCTTAAATAATCATTCCCTTGTGTGTTTTAATAATTATTTAAAAATGGGGGTTTCATGTTTTCATCCTTTCGTTATTGTATCAAAGAAAAAATATTCCTCATTGATGCTTTGTTTTTTACAATGGTATTGGGCTTGGCAAAATTGGGCAATAGAAAAGTGACCAGCTGTAGTGTTACAGTTGTTGATAGAAAGAAAAAAGTGATGAAAATATCGTACTCAGAGGGGTAAAACGAAGAGGTTATTTTTGATGTTTTGAAAGTGAATCGGATGGCCGAAGCCAAGTTTTATTTTAAAGGCTAGAGTTCGAGTTTTTGGCGAATAGAAGAGTAGTAGCTTCTCCCGGATTGCACTTTATCCCCGGAATTTAAAGTGATGATAAACTCAGTGTTTCCCCAGGTTTCAAGATTATGAATAGCATCTATATTGATTAAAGAAGACCTGTGAATCCTTACAAACTCCTGAGGATTTAATTTTTTCTCAAAAGCATTCATGGTTTCCCTTATCATATGAATGGTTTTACCAACATGTAGCTTTAAATAGTTCCCCGCAGATTCAACCCATTCTATATCTTTTGTTTTAACAAAAAATATTTTCCCTCCATCTTTGACAACCACTTTTTCAATATATTTTTGATTAGGGAGTGATTCTTTTAGATAACTTAATAATTGGGTATTATAACCTCCCTGACTATACAACAGCATTTGTTCTTTAATTCTCTTAATAGTGATAAGAAACCGTTCTCTGTCAAAGGGTTTTAACAGATAATCAAGGGCATGATATTCAAAGGCTTTAATGGCATAATCATCATAAGCAGTGACCAATATTATACAAGGGATTTTTTGAACATCAATATTTCTCAGAAGCTCCATCCCGTCCATTTCAGGCATCTGTATATCAAGAAAAAGTAAATCAGGATATGACTGATCCAGCAACTTCAATGCTTCCAATCCATTTGGGCATTGACCCACTATTTCAAAGTCCTTCTCCTCGTTTAAGAAGAAAGATAATTTATCTCTTGCCAGCACTTCATCATCAACTATTAGTGTTTTAATTTTATTCATGCCGGAATCAGGATTTTCACTTCAAGGCCCTGATTTTGACCCAAATTATTTAAAATCAATTTACCTTTTTCCCCATACAATTGATGTAATCTCATTCTGGTATTTTTTAGCCCAATTCCTTCCTTAATATCTGATTCTTTAGTACTGGGCATTCCTTTTCCATTATCTGATACTTTTAATTCAATATGACCATTTACCTGATTAGCGGTTACTGCTATTTTACCTTGCTTTGAAAATTGAGCTACCCCATATCGAATAGCATTTTCTACAATAGGCTGTAAAATAAGGTTAGGAACTTTTTTATCATAAATTTCCGGGTCAACCTGGATAGCAACTTCCAACCTATCCTGAAACCTGATCTGTTCTATTTCAAGATAAATCTTTAGTATCTCCATTTCCTGATGTAGCGTAACTTCCTGAACACCTGTATTTTCTAAAGAAGCTCTTAGAAGATTACTGAGTCTGGCTATCATTTTATCTGCAGCGTCAATGTCTTTATGCATTAAGGCAGAAATAGCATGTAGGGTATTAAAAAGAAAATGAGGGTGTAATTGTTTTTTCAAGGCCAACAATTCTGCCTGTGCTAATTTTTGTTGAATTTCCGCAGTTTTTACTGCTTCATCCCTAAATTGCTGGTAGTAGCTTACTGCATAAGTTATTCCTACAATACTGAAATACAGCATCAATGGCACCGGCAAATTGTACAATCTTTGCATGAAATTTCTGGAAAATGACCATATAAATTCTTCATCCAGTAATACTTCAATACCATATCTTAAATATGCATAGATTGCTGAATGTAATAAGGAAATAATGATTCCAACAGGAAAATGAAACTTAACTTTAGAAAACCAACCAGATGATTTTTTAGGATATTTTTGGGCCAGTAATATGATAAATGGGCAAAAAACGCCCCAAATAGACCATTCCAGAACTTCTGGCCACATCAACTCAAACAAAGTGGCTTTTTTCTCAATATAGGAAAAGTAGATTTTATTGTTTAAGCCTAATAAGAAGCCTACAACTAAAAAAAAACAAATAAAAAGCCACCAGTGCTTAAAAGGCTTTTCTATAATTTTTAGTTGTAAGAGGGAATCTTTTTTCATTTTTTAAAATTAATACCAAACATCAAAAATATCACCCATTTTCTTCAGAAAAAAATGTTTTCAGCGATCTTCAGGACTCCCATTTCTCTTCTTCATTCCTAATGGTGAAACGATGTTTCATGGGAATTCTTCATCAAAGAAATTAATGTTAATATTTTCTATGATATTTCCCTTAGTTAGTGTCATGAAGGTATTAAAACTTTCTGGTTTGATTGCACGAGAACAGGTGTTATTTTCCTGATAGGATCTGGCAACTCTATCTGAAATATAAGTAAAAGCTGAGAGGTATTCGCATTCCATTCGGCATGTCCATTTCTAAAGCCCCTTTCGTATTTAACCCCTTTATCCAATTCAAATTTAACCCAAAAACCCGCGGCTCCTTTTTCATAACCTACGGGACTTCCGGTTTGATTCAATACACTCGTTATGTATGAAAAATATAAGGTTATGATACAGGAAGGTAAGATTAGGTGGCCTTGGGGTTGTTTGGGCTGGCTTGACTCCTGGGAAATTTTGCTCTTGGCTGTATTTTGGATTGTAGGATAGATTTTGTGGGGTGGGGGCAAGTGTAAAAGTCGGGCAGGTGCCTATGGAAATGGTTTGCCTAAAAGGAAAGGGGAGGATAGAAGCTGCATTGTAAATGCTTACGCAGCAATCTCATCCTTAAAAAGGAGGAGAGCCATCTTTTGTCTTTACTATTTTACTCATCTTCCGAAGATCGCAATAACATTTGTTTAACCCAGTCTTGGTCCACACTTGTAACACTACCAAAAAGCATTGGTGCCATTAATCTTTTTATAGCTTTATTGAGGTTTGTAAAGTTGGATTGTGGAATATGTAAAGGGATT
>NZ_SMMB01000799.1 GCF_009711365.1 Xanthovirga aplysinae
TTTTTTTTCTAGCCAAGGCAACGGTTTTGGGTATTATCTCCGTATTGGTGTCAAAATCAATTATTACCTTAAAATGTTTCACCTATGATTGCCCCCCCCTTAGATTATCAGGTGATTTTTTAATTTGGATAAAGTTTTATGTAAATAAAATGTTGAAAGTGTTTCTAAATTCTATCTTTCTAGGCGATGAATTTAGATTTTAGGGGATTTATGTTTTTTGTTTCATTATGAAAAGAAATTTTACTCAGTTTGTTCGATCGACAACCTTAACTTATTTAATACTACTAATGGCCCATTTTTCTAATGGGCAAACGATTCAAGTATTGAGCTATAATGTGATGTCTCCTGGTTGGGAGAACCATGCCAAGGGGGTGATCGAAGTGATTAGTGCTATTTCTCCGGATGTTATGGGGCTTCAGGAATCTACGGGTAATATTCAGGAGGAAATAGCGGCGGGTTTAGGAAGTGATTTTGAATTGATTTCTCATCCAAATATGGATCGGAATGAAAATGCCATTATCTTCCGATCCGATCGTTTAAAGTTGATTGATAATGGGGTTGAAGAAGTGCCACTTGCGGGGAATTTTACCAGGGCCACTTATGTCACATGGGCACTTTTTGAGGAGCAAAGTGAAAATATACAATTCTTTTTTTATGTTAGTCACTTTCCTTTCATTGGAGACCCTGATCTGGTGGATAACCTTGCAGTCCATTATAATAACGCTAATACCTTAGTTCAAACGATCAAAGAGCATCTGCATACTTTTTCCCTACCTTATATAACAGTTGGTGATTATAATGCTACTCCAAACAGTACTACCTTAGATTTTCTACTGAATCAAAAAGACATTGTCACTTCCACAGCCACTTATTCAAACCCTGTTAAACTACTAAATAGTTGGGAGCTTGTCTTTCCGGGGGTAGAGCAGCCTGGGACTGTAGGTTCAGGAAGTTCCGTATTTGATTACATTTTGGTTTCTCCAGATTTAGGGGTGACTAATACTTATGTGGATAATAGCAAAGGGGGAGGAGCTGAACCTCCATCAGACCATTTTGGGGTAGTAGCTACAATTGTTTTGGGGGAGGGAACAGATACCGGAGGGGATGATGATGTTGAAGACCCAGATATAATTACCTCCGTTAATGAAGCTCTAGTAAATTCTGGAGAGCCTGCCATCGGTTTATACCCTAACCCAAACACAGGTTCATTCTCTGTTAAGATAGGAAGGAGTGGTGAAAAAATTACAAAGCTTGAGATTGGTAATTTGAAGGGAAAAGTGGTTTATCAGAAGTTGTCGTTTAGCAATATAGAAGATATAATTAATGAAGAGATAAACTTGCCGGAACTAGCAAAAGGAGTTTACTATTTGAAGGTGGTCTTTGAGGTTCAGTTGAAGACGATCTGTTTTGTAGTGAATTAGAGGGAGTTACTTTTTATAACTTAACTACTTTGTTTTAAAGTTCATGCCTCCAGCTTTTTAGTTTTAATGGTAACCTATTGGTCATTTTTAAAAGGGAACTAAGCCAAAAATAAAAAAGGGTGTAATGGGTATATGATTTTAAATTTCAATTTTTTAATAGCAAATAAACTTAGAAGATTAATGAAAGGCCTGATTTTTATCTTGATAGGGTTCATGCCGCTTTTCCGTATGGCAAGAGCACAAAATGTTTTGCCTATTCCACCACTTTATAAAGGAGAATTGCAAAATGGTGCGGTGGTTTTTGACTTGGAAATGAAACCTGGCGAAACAGACTTCTTTCCAGATGATCCAACTAAGCCAAAAACGCCTACTGCCGGTTATAATGGAAGCTTTCTAGGACCGACACTTTTAATGCAAAAGGAAGATAGTGTGGTGTTAAATGTAACCAATAATCTGGGGGAGGAAACCACCACCCATTGGCATGGTTTTCATATTCCCGCAAAGATGGATGGTGGTCCTCAACAGAAGATTCCAGATGCTACAACATGGCAAGCCACCTTTAGAATACTTAACCGGGCTTCAACCTATTGGTACCATCCCCATATGATGCCTCCAATGGCTAGTAATGGAAGTGTGGATTGGAGTGATCCTAGAGGAACAGGTGGGCAGGTTTATCGGGGATTGGCTGGCATGATTATTATTGAAGATGAGGAGGCGAATGCTTTAAATCTTCCCCATACCTATGGTTTGGATGATATCCCCCTCATATTTACAGATCGTGCTTTTAATGAGGATGGTACATTTGAAGAGTTCTACCTTGGAGATGAGGTAAGGATAAGAAAAGGAAATACGCCAATAGTTAATGGGGCAATCACTCCATCACATGGAACTCCTGCCCAAATGATTCGTTTTCGATTGTTAAATGCTTCAAACGGACGAATCTATTACTTTGGCCTGAACGATAACAGGGTTTTCCATCAAATTGGTTCGGATGGAGGACTTCTAACTTCCCCTGTCGCATTAACAAGACTTCGTTTGTCTCCGGGAGAACGTGCAGATATCATTATTGATTTTAGTGCAGATCAGGGAAAAAGCATTCAGTTGATGAGCTTTGCCTCCGAACTAAATGAAAAAGAAGCTCCTGTTCCTGAAGTCATGCGGGATGCTATGGATATTACCGATTATAATTTGGTGACCTTTAATGTTGTTGCACCTGGGAATGATGCAAGTGCTATTAGCACTCTTCCTTCCTCTCTGATAGATATTGCTTTATATGATCCGAATGAGGCCAAGAATAATGACGAACCTAGAAGATTTGAGTTGATAAGTGAGGGCAGAATGAGCATTAATCACGAAGAAATGGATATTAACGTCATCAATGAGACAGTTAATCTTGGCGATATGGAGGTTTGGGAGATTGTTAATACCTCTGGGCAGGCCCATCCTTTTCATATACATGGGGATTCTTTTCAAGTCATTTATATAAGTGATGAAGGAGAAGAAATAGAAATTCCTGAAAATGAAAGGGGATGGAAGGATGTTGTGTTGGTTCCTGGTGCTGCCAGAGGCCATAACGGGGTAGTGAGAGTAATTAAACCCTTTTTAGATTTTGCCGATCCAGAGGCTGCCTTTATGTATCATTGTCATATTCTTGAACATGAAGATTTGGGGATGATGGGACAATTTGTTGTGGTTGATAATGGAAGCACAGATGATGGAGACACAGATAACGGCGATGATACGATTACCGGCTCAGATGATTTGAATGATATTGAACCTGGACTGAGGATTTATCCAAATCCGACAGAAAGTCAATTACATGTTTCTTTTGCCACATTGGTTTCAGGTTTATATACCCTTAAACTTTCGGATGGAGCAGGACAGGAAATTAGCGTATGGCAGCTTAATAATTTAAATCCGGGGGAGCATGATTTCGAACTTGATCTTCAGTATCTCTTACCTGCGGTATATATCCTCACTATTGAATCAAGGGATCAGGTACTCTCTAAAAAGTTAATTAAACTTTGACAGTTTGCTCTTGAGGACTCTAGGACAAAGTGCAGGAAGGGGAGAGAGGTTGGAACCGTGCCGAAGGCATCATGCATTTTTAAGAACTAAATGGTAGTCTATAGCTAATTATAAGAACCTTTTTCATTTACCGTTTATTAACCCCAATAATGTGAGCTAATTCAGACAACCTCCCATTTAAAAACTGTGGGAGTTGTCTATAGCTTATTTAATGAGTAGGTTTTTGAAATTGAGTAATTATTCTCTTACAGCGTCCTTTCGTAATGCATGGTCATTAGCTCAATACATCATCATTGTTGATTGCAGCAGTGATAAAAAGCATCCTAACAACCTAGGGGACCTTACTCAAATGAGATTTATTATTAATCAACTTTCCTTTGGGCAGGAAGTTGAGTCGATCTTGGTTTTTTTGTTGGTGCTGAACCAAACGTGATTTCCCATTTACAGCTAAAAACTGAGATTACGGTCTGGTGAAATACTTAGTAATAGCCACTGGTTTTTATCGTTACATTTTTGGATTTAAAAGTTATACCCAATAAAAAACCAAATATTATTAACAAATTTATGAGGAAGTATCTTAGTTTCTCCCCATTGTTGTTCTGGGATGTCATTAAAGTAGAAACGAAAGGGTATGGAGGCGTTTATATAAAGATGATTTACTCCAAATAAATTTATTTTCCGGTATCCGAAAGCAAATCCAATCGTCGCG
>NZ_SMMB01001056.1 GCF_009711365.1 Xanthovirga aplysinae
ATTACAGCAGAACTAATTGTTCGGAATAGAAATGGAAAAGTGGTGGCGAATTTTTTAGATTATAACAACGATTGGACGGCAGATGGGGTGCCTGATGGGATTTACTACTATATTTTAAGGTTGAAAGGAAAAGAAGAAAAGGCCTTTAAGGGTTGGGTAGAAATATGGAGGTAAACTTAAAAATTTAAAATGAATAATTAATAATGACCTTCTATTAATTTTACAGAGGCATTATTAATTATTCATTTAATTTAAAGTTCACAAACAAACTTTAATGTATCCACACCATCGGCATAATCCCACAGTTCAGGTTGCTGGCTTTTACCAAAAGGCAGACTGTTTTCATACCAACCATCTTTTGAGACCATGCATTGAATTTTATTTTCTTGCTTTTTCAAAAGGGAATTGAGGTTATTCTCATCCTGGTAGGTCTCATAATAAACCACGGATATGGGAGAAACCAAATCTTCACTTTCTTTGAGTAATAAAAATCCATTGTCATAATGAGGTACTTTGTTCACCAGGTAAATGGATTTATTATAATCGTAATTGTTGGCATATTTATGATGATGAATAACTTCTTGAAATCCTTCTAACTCCTTAATTAAGTGGGGAAAATTGTAATCCTTAGGGACATACAATTTGGAAATGTTTCTACATCCAAGACCAAAATATTGGAAAATATCTTTTCCTAAAGCAGATAGGTCTGAAGGGTTTTCATTTCCATTCAAGATAGCACAAGAAGAGCGATTCTGACGGATGATATGTGGAATTTTGGAGAAATAATAATTGAAATAACGGGCCGTGTTGTCGCTACCTGTGGCAATTACGGCATCCATTTCTTTTAATTGTTCTGTGAGTTGTATTTTTTCGGCAAATGCAGGTTCGATGGAGATCAGTTCTTCAATTAATACTTTTATAAGAAAAGGGTCCTGAGAACTAAGTTTTACAAGAGCCTTGTGTCCACTTATTAGAACGGTGATCAAGTCATGTAAACCTACTAGGGGAATATTACCAGCCATTACAATACCGATGGTTTTTGGGCTTGGCTCTTCCTTAATATGGTAATGTTTAGTCCATTGCTTAAGTTTTTCTTTTTGTAAATAAGTTGTAGCACCTTTAAATGCTAATTCAATGTTTTCTGCTGTATGCCAATTATTATATCCGATCGCCTTTTGAGATAACTCCTCTTGTTCTTTTTGCGTTAAACTCCCTATACGGCTGCCTAATGTAGCTAATGCTTCGATTCTTTCGGAAAGCTTCATGGTATTTGGTGTATAAATTAATAGTCGTGCTTGCTTTTGATCACAAACATAATGTTTATATTTTTGCAAAATTAAGCATAGATATAAATTTTCAGCTGAAAAATAAATATTTGACATGGCAATAATGATCACTGATGAATGCATCAATTGTGGTGCATGCGAACCGGAATGCCCAAATACCGCTATTTATGAAGGTGGTATGGAATGGACTTGGGCCGGTGGAACCGGTTTGAAAGAGGTTGAGTTGGAAGATGGAACACAAATTGATGCCAAAACCTCACAAGAGCCTTATTCTGATGAGTTTTACTATATAGTTTCCGGAAAATGTACTGAATGTGTAGGTTTTCACGAAGAACCTCAATGTGCGGCCGTTTGTCCGGTAGATTGCTGCGTAGATGATCCTGATTATGAGGAAACGGAGGAAGAGTTACTGGCTAAAAAAGAATGGCTACACGTTTAATTGTATAGTTAAATAATATTAGAAATGATAAAAGAGATGCCATAAAGCATCTCTTTTTTTGAATGCAATTTTACCTTTTGTATGGTGGAATTTTATAACTGATATAGTGTCCTGCTAAATCTAAATATATATGTGCAAACATGCTTTGAGTTCAGTATTTATTTATCATATTTTGAAAATTCCAATTTCAGTGTAGAAATATTATCTAAGCAATGAAGGCTGCACCACCATATAGGCTCCAAAATGTTTGTCTTTTCCAGGCTCCACCAAAGGTAAATAACCAGAATATATTAACCCTTTTTTTATAGTAAGGGGATACTTAATTTGCATCTGTTGATCAAAGTTTTCAAATGATTCCTTAAGGTTTCGGAAAATTTTCCAATAACCATTTGATGAGTCATGTAAATGTTCACTCAACCTTATGCTTAGTAGCCCCATTGGGGTTCGACAATTTATTTCTACACAGGGGTGAATTTGAAATTCGTCCTGTTCATTCTTATAAACCAGGACATCTACTCCCAAAAGGCCTCTGTAATTCTCCTGATAGGGACTGTTTTCCAGGGCTTTCAAAATATCCGAGGTGAGTTTATCTAAGCTTGATTTATTTAAAAATGTCCGAAGTTCTTTGGGTAATTCTTTAAGTGGATCTCCCAGAATGGCTCCCTGATATTGTCCGTTCGAATTGGTTAAGAACCGAGAAAAACCTTCAGAATGAATTTTGCCTGAAGGTAATATTTGAAATACCAAAGCCAGATCTGCCACCTTATTTAACCAGGGCTCGGCCATTATACTTCCTTGGCGCTTTAAAATCGTTTTTATCCATTTTAATTGTTTGAAATCAATTTCCTTCTTCTTCAACAATAATATCCCTCTACCCGAAGAGCTCCAAGGAGCTTTTAAAACCATAGGTTTCCATTTTTCCAAACATAAATGGATTTCTTTTTCTGAGTGGCACTCTTGAGGCAAATGTTCTTTTGGAAGATATCCTTGGTTAGGTTTTGTTGAGATAATATGGCTAAGAATTTCCAGGGAAGACATCCTGGCATATAATTTCCGGTGTTTCTCTTCCCATCTTGCCATGAGCCCCTCTTTAAAATTTATGGAGGCAACGTTTTTTATGGGTTGCAATAAACGGTGAACTGCAGGACTCCAACCCCAAGGCCTAATATTTTCAATATCTCTGAGTAAAGTATTTGGTTGTTTTAAAGCCTTTGAAAGTTCTATTAATTGAGGAGGCTGGAAACCAGCTGAGATTAGGCGATCTAAAAATTTTTGGTGGGGTAATTGAGAAACTAAAACAATATCATCCTTTTCTGAAAGAAATATTGGAAGAGTTTCCAAATTTCTTTCAAATGCTTGAAGAACCCCAGGAGGTTGAAAGCCTCTTCCTCCATCAGCTACAGCCAATTCGCAAGTAGGGTTGAAATAAAAAATGTCTGAAGGCATCTGCTTACTACTAATTTGGAAAGGCAAAACTACAAAATGTAAGAGAAATCAACCAGAAGCATTTTTTTAGATAATAAAATGCCTTTTTCATGGTCTCTAAAAGGGCCAAAATATACTCCTTCGTAATATTTCTAAAGCGAGGGAATGAGTATTTGGGTTGATTTACTAAGTGGTTTTGAATGATGGAAGGACTATTCTTAGGAGTTAAAAGGAGAAACTTTCAAGTAGTATTGCTCCGCTAACAAAGCTTAAAAATGTACATGGAAATTCTGAAGAAAGCTAAAATCAATCTTTTTAGGAAGAAAGTACCTCCCAGGAAGGCCAAATATTTTTATTTTAACATATTTGGGTGCATTTCACGTTATATATTTTTTTTATGTGCCAGATGAATGCGTACTTTTGGATTTTAATTTTGATGTTCATTTTTTTAAGCTGATAAAAACTGTTTACAAGAAGTAATGGCGAAAAGAAAGAGTCGTGCCGCTTTGTCTCCTGAGGAAAAACGGCCATTAAACAAACAGAGCTTCGGAAAACTCGCTAAAATATTCAAATTTGTCCTTCCATATAAGTTTATTTTTGTGGCAGGCATGGTTTGCCTGTTTTTTTCTAGTGTAACCTTATTGGGGTTCCCCTTTGCATCCGGCAAGCTGGTTGATGCCGCTACTGGAGCTAGTGACTGGATTTTAAATGACCTCAATAAAATAAGTCTTGCTCTGGTTGGGATTTTATTGGTACAAAGTATTTTTTCCTTTTTGAGGGTTTACCTCTTTGCTCAGGTAAGTGAAAGGGCCATGGCAGATGTTAGGCATACTTTATATCGAAAATTGATGTCATTACCTATGTCTTTTTTTGATGGGAGAAGAACCGGAGAGTTAATAAGTAGGGTTACCAGTGATATTTCATTGCTTCAGGACACGTTTTCTGTTACTTTGGCTGAGTTTTTCCGTCAAATCGCCACTTTGATTGTAGGGATTTTTCTGATCTTCTATATGACGCCTAAGCTGGCACTTTTTATGCTGGCTACCTTTCCCGTTCTTGTACTTTTAGCCATGGTTTTTGGTCGTTTTATTCGAAGGTTGTCCAAACAGTCTCAAGATGAATTGGCTAATGCCAATGTAGTGGTGGAAGAAACCCTACAATCGGTGTCTGCGGTAAAAGCATTTACCAGCGAACGTTTTGAGGTGAACCGCTACAGATCCTCTTTAGATAAAGTGGTAAAAGTAGCTTTGAAAGGAGCTACCTATAGAGGAGCATTTATATCATTTATTATATTCGCTTTATTTGGAGGAATTGTCGCTGTTATGTCTTACGGTGCCCATTTGGTGCAGGCGGGTGAGATGACGGTAGGTGACCTGATTTCCTTTGTGTTGTACACCACCTTTATTGGTGCATCTATAGCTGGTTTAGGTGACCTTTATGGGCAAATTCAGAAAGCTATTGGTGCATCTGAGAGAGTATTGGAAATATTAGAAGAGCGCAGTGAGTTGGATTTGGAAAAGGAAGAAAAGCCTTCCATTCCTCTTTCAGGAAATATTGTTTATAGGAATATAAGTTTTTCTTATCCGGGAAGATCGGATGTGAAAGTTTTAAAGAACATCGATCTACAAATTGGAAATGGGGAAAAAATTGCTTTGGTAGGGCAAAGTGGGGCTGGTAAATCCACTATAGTACAGTTATTAATGCGGTTTTATGATTTTCAGAAAGGAAGCCTGCAAATCGATGGGAAAGACATCAAATCTTATGATTTAAATGCCTATCGAGAAAATATTGGTATAGTTCCTCAGGAGGTACTTTTGTTCGGAGGAAGTATCAGGGAAAATATTGCTTATGGTAAATCCGGAGCCACTGATGAAGAGATTTATGAAGCTGCTCGCAAAGCCAATGCATTAAACTTTATCGAGAAATTTCCAGAGGGATTTGCCACTAAAGTAGGAGAAAGAGGTGTACAGCTTTCTGGAGGTCAAAAACAACGGGTTGCCATTGCAAGGGCTATTCTTAAAGATCCTTCCATTTTGATATTGGATGAAGCTACCAGCTCTTTGGATGCAAAATCTGAACATTTGGTTCAATCGGCATTAAATGAATTGATGAAGGGAAGAACTACAATTATTATTGCGCACCGCTTAAGTACAATTCGAGATGTGGACCGTATTTATGTGCTAAATGATGGGAAGGTGCTAGAATCAGGTACCCATGAAGAGCTTGTCCAATTGAAAGATGGGGCTTATAATCACTTGGTGAGTCTGCAAATGGAATCAAGTACTATACCGGCATAATAATTTTAAACTCTCCAAGGATTGAAATCCTTGGAGAGTTTAAAATTATGCCAACAATTCAAAAAGCCTCATTTTTCTTTTTAATCGATTAGCATGTTGCCCTAATAGATCCCATTCCAAGAGTAAGATGTTAATTTTTTCCTTTGTTGTCTCATTTTTAATCAAGGAGGCTGTGTTTTGGTAGAAATTGTTCAGCAATATGGAAAGAAAAAGCCATGCTTGATTTAATTGTGCAATAGGTTTTTGAATATTTTCCAATTCTTCCCTTAGAACTCCCGCCTGAAAATAAATGATGTGCAGACCAATTTCCATTTTTTCTTTCTGATTATCCTGGCTCATCAGTTTATTTAACTTTTTTAAAGCAGCGTTTTGAATCTTGTGAATTTTTTGAAGATCGTTTTCCCGTCCCGGAAGTTCTACTAATGGAATTTTGATATGGGACCTTTTATGTGTTTTGTAAAAAGGTTGAGCATTAGTATAGGCAGCAAATTGTAAAATACTTTTGTTGGCAACAGAGATTTTTTGTAATTCCTCATTGATCCGGTTAACGGCTAAATGCTGCAATTTACTCCCTTTTAGGTCATATAACCATTTTATAAATTCACTAATTCTCACAATAAATTGACCTAAACTATCATAAACATCCAGGGTGGATTTGTGACTTTTATCGACAAAAGAATTGAGGAGGTTTAAGTTTTTCTTTAGCTGTCTAATAGGAGGGTACTTAGGGAAAAGTCGGGGAGAAAGGGATTTGCTGTAGATTTTTAGTTTTCTGGAAAAATATACAATTTCCTCTAGGGCATGGATGCATTTGGGAAAGATGTTTGAAAGCCATTTTTCCGATTCCAGTTGGGCTGATTGAATTTGAGTTAACCCCACAGAATCATGTAGTGTTGCCTCCAAAAGGGATTTCTGGGTGACACAATGTAATTGAATCGCTTGCCATGATGTCAATGTTTTAAGGTATGATTTAAAGTAAGATTCGATTAAATTTTCATTTTCTTTAAGTAAAGTCTTCTTCATAGGGATTCTTTTGGTTGTGTATCAATGGGTCAAGAATTTGTATGATAAAGGAGGTGGTTAATTTCTTTTTTGAAATGTACCAAGACTGATTTATTGAATTCCTTTTTTATATGTTTTCTGTCTATATTTGGCCTTCAGTTAAAAGAGAAACTCCCTTTAAAGGCAATGGTTTGCGGGAATTGCTTACTTTTCTTTGTTGTTTAACTTTGATGTGCTTGTTTTAATCTGTTTTCAAAATGCGTTCAAATGATATAGGGCTACTGAGGAGTAATTTGTGCAGGGAAAAAAGATCAATATAGATAATTTGAGTAGGTTATTTTACTTATTAATCAATTGTTTATCTGGTACAATCAAGGGAATTCGTTAGTTTTTCAAAACATCGAATGATGAAAGAAAGGACTGGGTTTGGGATAATTTATTTAAACAAATGGAAGGCCATCTTTTTATCAGTAAATTGAATTTTACTAAGATTAGATGGGTTTATTTCGATATTTGAGTTAAAAAATTTTTCTTTAATTATGTAGTATAATAGTAATTTATTATCATGGATTTTATTTTCTGAAGATGTCTTTTTTAACTATTTAAGTTTAGCGAAAAACCAATAATGAATAAAAAGATTACCCTAGGGATTTTATGTTTCGTATCCTTATTATATGTTTCATTTGTAAATAG
>NZ_SMMB01000896.1 GCF_009711365.1 Xanthovirga aplysinae
GAAGCTAGTTTATCCGCTGGTCTGTTAAGCAAAGTTTTAAGAAGAGAAAGAGAATTAAATGATAAACACTTAGAAAAACTTGAGCCTGTACTAATAAAATATGGATTTGAAAAATTATTAAATCCCACCAATGTTGTTAGTGTAGTTAATATAAATAGTGGAGAAACTAAGACTACAACAGTAGCTTCACTTAGTAAAGCCTTATCTTCTTTAGGGTTTAAGGTACTTATGATAGACTTTGACCCCAAGGCCAAACTTTCTTCTCACTTTGGAGTTTACCCCACAAAAATAAATATATACCATGCCCTAAAAGGTTGGAGCGAGCCTCCAGTGCATTATATTAAGAATAATTTATATTTAATCCCGTCAGATATAGACCTTTATGCTGGCTTAGACGAATTCACCAACCTGTCCTCCAATTTCCTTTTAAAGAAAATGGTAGATTCTCTACGTAAAGAATACGACTATATTTATATAGATTCAGGCCCTGGACTAGGTGGATTATTTATGAATACCTTAATAGCCGCTGATGAACTTATTATTCCCCTTTCACTTGCCCCCCTTGCTCTTAAAGGATTAAGCTTGCTTTTTCAAAATTTGGATACAATTCAAGAGCAGGTGAACTTATCCTTTACTATCAAAGGTATTCTTATCACAAAATATGATTCCTGTTCATCTGAGCATAACGATCATATCAACACATTAAAGAACAATATCCCCATATTAATATTTTTGATGAATTTATTCAATTGGACAAATACACAAAAAAAACAAGGGCCTTTGAAAAAAATTACCTTGAGTTAGCAAAGCTAATTACCAATTCGTAAAACTTAATACCGCATAAATTAACCGCACTATTATCAAGATAACTTATCCTTTACTATCAAAGGTATTCTTATCACAAAATATGATTCCCGTTCATCCGAGCATAAGGATAATATCCAACACATTAAAGAACAATATCCCCATATTAATATTTTCGATGTATTTATTCAACTGGGCAAATCCAAAAAAAGCTCAAGGGCATTTGAAAGGAATTATTTTAAGTCAGCAAGACTAATTTCCAATTCGTAAAAACTAACCCACATAAATTAATAACGCAATGAACAATAACATCATTAAAGCAGACCAAGAAGAGATTAAGAAAAAAATAACAATTTTACCTGATCTCAAAAATTTAATTCCTCCCCTTAAAGATGAAGAAATAAAAAGGTTAGAAGAAAATATTCTAACCCAAGGTTGCCGTGAAGCCCTAGTCATTTGGAAAAGTCCTGATGAACAATTCATCTTAGTGGATGGGCATAACCGTTACGATATATGCGTTAAGTTAGGTATAGACTTTAATATCAACCTAATGGGTTTTGACAATAAAGATACGGTTATAGATTTTATGATTAACAACCAATTAGGACGAAGAAACCTGACCCCTGAAAATGCCAGTTATCTGAGAGGGCTAAAATATGAAAGGGAGAAAATAAAATTTAACAATATTAATAATCTTAAACAGTTTCAATCTGAATCTCCAAAATTCGATAATTTAGAAAAGGAAAAAACAGCAGAAAGAATTGCTAAGCAATTTAACGTATCAAAAAATACCATACTTAGAGATGCCGCCTATTCTAAAGGCCTAGAAAAAATTGGGCAAACCAACCCTGCTCTAAAAACCGATATCCTTAAAGGGAAAAATAAAGCTAGAAAACAAGATATAGAGGTAATAGGAAGAAATGAGGTTTCAAATAAGATTTTGCAAGATGTTTCCCAAGCAAAAGATATAAGAAAACTTGCTTCAGAATTAGTTCCTGAAAAACCTCTATCCCCTTTAACTGTAAATCAGTGTGCTAAATATTCTATAAAAGCATGTAGAAATAAAAAACGCCTTGAAAAATTTATTAAAGGAATTGAAGGTAAAAAGAATTCCTCTAGAGTTTATCTGGAATTTATTATATATGCCTCCATAGTTGACCTTGAACAAGAAATCAAAGGCTCCGAAGAACCTGCCGAAATCATAAATAAAAAGAAGGAAGAAATTGAGTGGCTTCATAAGCAGCTGAATAAATAGGGTAAAATAAAAAAATCAACCTTTTTTATTGTAAAGAATTCTAATTCTACAAATACCCAATCGTACAAAATAAAAACTTTAATCTTTCTAATTGCCCATTCTTTTGTCAGAATAAAATTATCAATTACAAAAAATTGTTTTTTAGAAATATCCGATTACCCAACCAATTCCTGCTAAACTCATGTGTCAATTAGGCTTGCTAAACAAAATAGAATCCTTCTTTGATAATCCCCACTAGGTTCAGAACTATTGCGTAGTGAATAACCTGTTACACAGAAATTTCCTTTTCGGCGACCTTTAAAAATAATGATATCACTTATTATATTTTCACAAAAAAATTGATAATTGCCAAAAAGACTAAAACAAAGAGCTATTTAAAATTAAATATTTAATAAAATTCCATTTGACATTTTCTCGGTTTATTCAAAAACGGTCTAACTTCAACAAGGAATGCTGTTGTATGGAATTAATAATCCAATTTTTATTTACCTTTTAGCTCATTAAGTCTATAAAACTTGGGCTTAATCAATCCTAAAATTGAAGTTTTATAGGAAAGCAATAATTAGGTCCATATCTACCCTGAAAATGTAGCTTTTTTATAAAGCTTCTATTTTTTCATCCGTGTATTTTCTAAATTCTCTTTTGAAAACTCCATAAGCGTATTTCTGTTCTGTTGTTTTTATTTCATCATTGGATTTTTTAAGATTAACCAATTGGATGAGTTCATTCAGTTTTTCTCTTCCCATCTGACTGATTTCCTTGATGAAGCGATCTGAAAATTTATACCGGTCTTTAAAAATGGAGGTAATATGAGCGGTATCCGGATGGTTAAGGCAACGTTGGACAAAATCCTTAGGTCTTTCAAAGGCTACCCCGGTAATCTTAAAACGGAAGCCGATCAGCGGTTTTCTTCCCTTACCGCTATTTTCACCAAATACCTTTTCAAATTCAAATTGGAAGGGGCTATCATTTAATTGCTCCTGAGCAACTATAATTGTGCGCTGGACTAGCAGATTAACAGATTTGTAAGGAGTTTTTCCCGTCTTTTTATCTTTAGTGAGATCCATCAAGCGTCGAAAGGTGTCCAGGTCAAAGTGGCAATTGAATCCATCTTCATCTTGATTATACCGAAATGCATTGAGTATCTCAAAAATGCGCATAGCATACCAATTAGATAACTTCATATAGCTGGCTAGGGACCATTCATTATAGTTATTAGCTAATCCAATAAAATATTCTTCTAAAGCAGGATTAATCCGGATAGTTACCATTCCTTCGGATGCATGATAAGACGTCGGGTTTTCTTTAGCAGTAGTATCCAATAAATGTCTGGGGGTATATTTTTTACCGTCTATTTCCTGAATGATGAATTTTACATCGGAGAGTTTGTTAATGGCTTTAGCGACATCACTATATATACCCTTATTTTTCGTTTTGGATATTTGAACTAGTTCACTTACCCTAAAATGATAATAGGGCTGAAGTTGTTTATCAGTTTGTTTAATCTGAGCGAGGACCATGCCCAGAATTTTTTTTCCTAGTGCACCAATATTTTTTTGATGACTCATGGTAAATTTCCAGTGTTGTTTGATTTGCTGGTTATAGTCTCCTGGTTTGATTATTGATAATGCTTGCTCCATTTAACAAATTAGTATAAAAAGGTTATTGCACATTTTTTATCCTGTTCCTATACCCCTCTATTTTTTGAATTTGCTCCTCTATGTGAGCGAGTAAAAACTCTCTATCTTGTTGATTTCCTTCCTTGGTAAATTTGTTGTTTACCTTATACTGTTGTGTACTCCAATTAGATGGTTTCTTTTTCAAATGTTGCTGCAAGGAAGTGGTTTTGATTAATTCCGTCTGTTTTCCCTGCTTATTTGCGGTGAGAGTATATAAAAAGTCATTCCCCCCCCCACCTTTGGATCTATAAGTAATGGACTTATGAAAAATAGAAATCCATGGTTGCTTTTTTTGCTTTCTGAGTTGTTTTAACACAATTACATTAAATTTTGCATCTTTAGGTGAAAGGAAGCACTCTAAAAGGAGGTCTTGATGTTGTCCGACGTATTCAACTTCTTGTTTCAGTAAATTTTTATTACCTGATTGAATATCGATATCTATTTTAGCACTTTTATCCAAGTGAAAGGCAATAAACCGTAAAGCGCCACTGGCAAAACGGGCGACTCTCTCGATAGTTGCTTCTCCGACATTAAACTCCTGTGCTAACTTATATTTTTTATTTCCGATCAATTCATCATTTTGAGGAACTAATTTCCGCCTCCCTCCATCGTCTTTTTTCTCATCGATATAGGTAATTCCTCTTAAATAAAAGATTTGCCATCGATTCATATTTCGGCGACCTAATTGAATACTTCGCATTTCTTTCTTTGCTGCTGGTAGAACGGGGATATCATCTCTTAGGTCGATTCCAAAAGGGCGATCTTGTTCCGTATTTTTTTGAAGAATCATATATCAGGTATAACCATCCAGAATATAATATTTTCCATTGAAAGGCCACGCCAGAAGGTTTTCTTTGTTCTTGCCGTCCTGAAGGATATTTTTTGCCAATGTTTTGAATTGATCACTGGAAGGCAAAGGCATATACACCTGAAGTTCAGGGTGAACTTCAAGGCTATTTTTAATTTTCTCCTGAGCCAATAATCCCTGCTTGTTTTGTTGTCCTATAAATTCGGAAGATTTTGCTGGTTGGGTTAAACCTATAGAAACAACTATATTCTTAGCCATGGATAATTTCCTTCATAAAGTTTTTGTAATCCTTTACTCCATTGGGGGATTTATTGTAAGAAAATATATCTAAACCTGTCTGTGCGGCTTCTTTAAATGCGATATTAATCGAATTCTCGTATTGAAGATATTCATGAAATCAAAATATGTCATAATATCTTTCATGTTCTGTTTATGAATCGTTAAACGACTATCTAACATGGTAAAAGCAATTCTTTTAACTTTGAGATAGGGATTGGAAAGATCTCTGACAGAATCAATGGTATCAAAAATGGCTCTGTTGCAAACTTTTAGTTTTGAATTAACATCTTGTTATCTTTCCCTAATAATGGTAATACTTTTAGCCATGGGTGAATTTAAAT
>NZ_SMMB01000578.1 GCF_009711365.1 Xanthovirga aplysinae
GTGAGGCTGTGGCTATAAGAGCAGCTTATGTTAATATAGCTTTGGTTAGGTGTTGGGGTTTTGCCATGCAGGAAGGTGGGCAAAGGCTGGTGAGTGAAGGGACTGGGCTGGCTTGGCTCCTGGGAGGTGTTGCTCTTAGCTGCACTTTGGAAAGCAGGGTGGGTTTTGTGGGGTGTAGATGAGTGCATAAACCGGACAGGTGCCAATGGGCTTGGGGTAGCATTGGGCGGTTCCGGCTCCAAGTAGGCACAATTCAAATATGATCCCAAGACTCAATCATTTCCCATTGACAATATAAAATGAGCAAGCTCTAATTTATGGGTAGGGAGACCAAAATTTCTCTTCCATATAAGGCTGATAATTTACAATTAAACATTTTTCATTGGAAATGACCATAATACCATAATCAAAACAAAGGTAATAGGGGTTTGAACTTTGAGGTTTATAAACATGGGTAAAGTAGCGGAAATCATATCCTAAATCGGAAAGGGTTGATCTGCGAATGGTAGTTTTTCCATTGGGGCTAAAATATTTGAGTAGTTTTCTGTTTTTCTTTAGGATCTTAATAATTTTTTGGATTTCCACGTCTTTGTTTGGGTGTAATTGATTGTGGTGAGCAGTACGGCAGGCTGTGGAGCAGAACTTCCTGTCTGCCCTGCCTACTAAGGGCCTATTGCAGTGCATGCAGGTTCTTTGGAGGTGACTCATGATTTGAGAATACTCATTAAGTGCTATGATAAACGTTTATAAACGAATATACACGTTTATCATAACATTTAGGGGTGAAATGATCCCTATTTTGTACAGAGTTTTAAAAAGGGAGTACCTGCAATAAATGAAGAAGGAGATCTATTTAAATAAAGCTGTTCACCAAGGAAAGGAATTTGTGAAACTTTACTTTAAAAAGAACTTAAAAGTAGAAAGATATTTTAAAGGAATTTCCTGGATTAAATTCAGTAAAACTTACAATTGTTATTGCATTCCAAATAGACCTACATTTATTGAGGCGTTAAGAAAGGTTTTACCGGCGGAGATCAACATCAATAGTTATTATTTGAATAGGGAAAAAGAGGCACAGCAGCTCCTTCCATTAAAAAGGGATCCCCTTAAAAGAGAAAAGGAGGAAATGGCACCTCCTAATAGAGAATTGTATAGTAAAAGAAGAACCCTTATCTCTTTTCATCCTTTTAAAGAAAAGAAAATTGATAGTATTCGGATTTCTTTCCAGTATGATCCGGCCGTTTATGAAATATTAAAAGCAGCAGTTTACATTCGTTGGTTAAAAGATCAGCAGCTGTGGCTAATGCCTGCCAAATTAGGTTTATTGGAAGACTTGTTGAAAAAACTGATTCCTGTAGGGAAGGTGGCTTTGAGTAGATTATTGGTTATTAAAGATTTAAAAATAAAGCAATTGTTATTGGAACAAGGTTGGCAACAAAAAAATTGGCGGTCTTGTCCTGTCACTTACCTTGAAAAATTGGTTCTTATGGACTATAGTGAACAAACGCTGCGGACCTATTATGGACTCATGGGAAATTTTATCAATGCATTTCGGGAAAAAACCATGGAAGAGATTAATGCTTTTTCCAAAGAAGAAATAAATCAATACCATTGCAACCTCATGCAAGAAAAACATGCTTCTTTAGTCCAACTAAACCAATCGGTTAATGCCGTAAAGTTCTATTATGAACAGGTTTTGGGAAAAGAAAAGCAGCAATATGAACTAATTCGACCAAAGAAGGAGAAAAAATTACCGCAGGTGTTGAGTATAGAGGAAACCGCTTCATTATTAAAAGGAGTGGGAAACCTTAAACATCAATGTATACTTTACCTGATTTATTCGGCAGGATTGAGAATTAGTGAAGTTTGTAAATTAAAGATCAGTGATATTCAATCCGACAGGCAGCAACTTTTTATTAGAGGAGGAAAGGGAAAAAAGGATCGGCAAAGCCTGCTCTCTCAAAAGGCATTGGCGCTCTTAAGAACCTACTATAAACAGTATCACCCAAAGACGTATTTGTTTGAAGGGCAGTTTGGCGGAGCCTATAGTGTGAGTAGTGTTCAAAAGATTTTTCATCGGGCCAAAGCCTTAGCTAACATAAAAAAAATAGTAACTGTACATAGTTTAAGGCATAGTTTTGCTACCCATCTTTTGGAGCAAGGGACTGATTTGAGATATATACAAGCTCTTTTAGGACATAACTCAAGTAAAACTACCGAGATATATACACATATTACCACCAAAGGAATAGAAAAAATTAAAAGTCCATTAGACAATTTGGATATATAAAAAAGAAAGTGAAACTTAGGCTGCTTAGGTGGCTATATGCACCCCCTTTTATGTTAAATAAAAGAAAAGGTCTGCTCCTGTTTTTTAGCATGGGATATTAAGGAAAAGCAACCGAAGCTATTGGCGAAATAAAAGGAATAAGGTAAGTATATACAGTAGTTACATACAATTACCGATATCAGAGTAAC
>NZ_SMMB01000510.1 GCF_009711365.1 Xanthovirga aplysinae
GCCAAATGATATGGATAACGACTTTCTTCTAAAAAAACATGAGGCATTATTTACCTTAGCAAAGAAACACGAAATCCCTTTCGTAAACATGCATGACTTTATAAATCGACACATGGATCACGGTTTTCTTTTTTGGGATAAGGTCCACCTTACAGATTTTGGAAATAAGATATTTGCAAAAGAACTCTTTAAGCAATTAAAAGATGAGTTTTGTGATCAAAAAAATCAAATTAATTAAAAAGAAACGGAGGTGCAAAACTAAATCCTAATCTGGTTTTTATACCTATTCAAAAATTTGATGTGATAAAAACCATAGGTAGGAGAAAGGAGCCATAAATTAATATAGAATTACTAACCTCCCAAAATGAAAATATTTCTTAATCAAATTTTCCAAAACTTAAGCACCAATTCGAAGTTTTATTTAAAGAATCGATTCAGGTAGTTTAAAATCTAAGGTTTTGAGGAAAAAAAGAAATATACAATTCCTGGTTCTTAATACCTTTTTACTAATATCCTTGGTGTCTGTTCTTTTTTTATATAGTTATCAAACCAACACAATCAAAAGCAATGGTAACTGGGAAAGCTCAAAAGTAAAGTTAGAAAAAGGGGTTATGGGCGCCTACTCTTTTATCACCACCAATAGACCGTTGGCTGGCACCCACCTTGACCTATCAACCTATTTTGGATACCAAGAGATTTTTCTCAAGAAGAATCTTAACATAGAATCCTTAAAATTTCGCTTCAAGCTAAGTACTGAATCCTATTTCAGTATGTATTTTAATAAAACAGAAGATATTTTAACAGGCATCCGAATTTCAAATACTCCTACATTTCCTTCTATTTTTTTTAAAAGCAACAATGGTAAATTCCTGAAAAAAACTCCCTTGAATTTAAAAAAATTAAAAAATGGATGGAACAACCTCCAACTAAATTTTAAAGAGAAAAAAATTGAATTTTATTTAAACGGTAATCTACTTACCGAAGTAAAAAAACCATTCATTCAGGGAAATATATTGGGATTTAGAGGAAGTAGAAGCAGTACACTTATTGATAACATTATTGTAGCCCAAAATGACTCTTCAGAAAATTTTAAGGAAAGATTTGATAAAAAAGGACTTTATTCAAAGAATTCACTAACCATCTTAGGCATTTTTGCCCTAATTAATATCATTTTTTACTTCTTTTCGGCCCAAAGAAAAATCATTCTCATCTTATGGGTGAACATAGGTCTAATAACTGGTGGGATAGGTTTGTATTATTTTGTTAATGGTCAATACAAATACTCCTTGCCTTGGAAAGTTCGGTTTGGTGACTCAAAGGTTTTTGTTCACAAAACAGGTGAAAAAATCAGTCAAGAGATCTTCAATACTTATTCTACCAGTGAAAATAAAAACGAAAAAAGGGTAATGTTTATTGGGAGTTCCCAAACTTGGGGAGCAGGAGCATCCAAGGAAGAATTGACCTTTATCAAAATTTTTGAGAAAAAGCTTCAAACCCGATATCCTAATCAAAATTATGTTTGTATAAATACTGGAATTTCTGGAGAAGTTTCAGCCAACCTGTGGAATTACTATAAAACTCATTGGATAAATCTAAAGCCTGAATTTGTTTTGATTAATTTGGCAAACAATGATAATAACAAGGAACATTTTCAGGAAAACATAGATAAATTTATTACTCAGAATAATCAACTTGGAATAAGAACCATTTTAATAATGGAGCCAAATGATAGAGATGATAGTTTTCTTTTGAGAAATCATGAAGCATTAATAAGCTTGGCCAATAAACACAAAATCCCTTTGGTAGACATGCACGATTTTATTATAAGACACATGGACCACGGCTTTCTTTTTTGGGATAAGGTCCACCTTACAGACTATGGTCAAAAAATATTTGCAGAAGAACTCTTTAAGCAATTAGAGAATGAGTTTGATGATCCTAAAAATCAACTTAATTTGTAATTAAGATTCCCTTCCTTCATTCCAATCCCTTTTTCTCTTCTTTCTTTATT
>NZ_SMMB01000532.1 GCF_009711365.1 Xanthovirga aplysinae
TTTTTTTTTCTTTTTTCCCTATTTCTATTCCCTTTTACCGGCTTAAATGAAGCGGTCAAATAATATTTGTCTGGAGAAGTTAGGCATTTTGTCGTCCATCCATATCGCTGTATTAACCTCTTCGATTAAAATCATCCTCCAAAATTGGGATCTATTATTTTGCCTTGTCAAATCCAGCTTTTTTATTTCTGTTTTTTCAACTTTATCTTCTTTTTGGGTTTATGATTAGGAGAAATAATATCTGTTCTTAATCTTATTTTAATCCTGTTTTTTTAGAATTTATGTCGATTTTTTTATATTTACAGATGGTTTAATGTTGGAAAGATGCAATTTTAACTTTCTTAAAACGTTTGCATAAAGGCTTAAAGCCGCTTTTTGAAAAAGTCAGCTGTTCTGTCAAATAGATTTAGGCATCTCATAAATCAGGGCAAATTTTTTAAAAGAGAAATCAACCGTTTTTTAGACTAATTTGTCTTTTCGACTTTTTATTTAATTAGCTTTTTTAAAATACAATTCAATTTTATGGCAGCAGTAACGATTACAAAAAGTACGAAAAGGGTTCCTCAAGGAAATCTTGAAGGAGGAGGGGAACAAAATTATTCCATGGCGATATCCTCCTTAATGGTTTTATTCTTCCTTTTTGGTTTTATCACCAGCTTGAATGATATTTTAATCCCTTACATGAAGGTGATCTTTCAGCTGAATTATACAGAAGCAATGTTGATTAACAGTTGCTTTTTTGGAGCTTACTTTGTGATGTCTATTCCTGCCTCCAAAATAATCGAGAAAGTGGGTTATAAAAGAGGTTTGGTATTGGGTTTGTTAACTGCTGCTTTTGGGGCCGTGTTGTTCTATCCTGCGGCTGACAGTAGAGCATATGGCTTATTTCTAGGAGCACTCTTTATTTTGGCTACAGGAGTGGTGTTACTGCAGGTAGCGGGAAACCCATATGTTTCTATATTGGGCAAACCGGAAACAGCTTCAGGTCGATTAACCCTTACTCAAGCTTTTAATTCTCTTGGAACAACTTTAGGACCATTATTAGGGACGCACTTTATTTTAAAGAGTTTACCTGAAATTGATACCTTAAACCCTGAGGCGCTTAGTCCTTCAGCGGTACAGATTCCTTATGTATTGATTGGTGTAGTTTTGGTGATTATTGGTTTGGTGATTGCCGCCCTAAAGCTTCCAGTTATTAGTCGGAAGAAAGAGGAAAATGAAGCGATGGCTTCCCCACAACATTTAAGTGGAAAGACTTCGGCCTTTCAGTATTCTCATTTGGTTTTAGGAGCAGTGGGGATATTTGCTTACGTAGGCGCTGAAGTATCCATTGGAAGTTTATTGGTGAACTATATAGGATTGGATAGTGTGAAGGGGTTAGCTGAGCATGAGGCTGGTTATTTTGTTCCCTTTTATTGGGGAGGAGCTATGGTAGGAAGGTTCTTGGGAGCTTATATCTTGAATAAATTTAAACCTGCTAAAGTTCTTGTTTTCAATGCTGCATTGGCGGCTTTATTGGTGTTGATTACCATAGTTGCTGAAGGAAATGTTGCATTGGTGGCGATTTTGGCTATAGGTTTCTTTAACTCTATTATGTTCCCAACCATTTTCACTTTGGGAATTGCCGGAGTTGGTAAATTTACAGAACAGGCTTCTGGAATAATGTCCACTGCTATTGTTGGAGGAGCATTGTTGCCGTTATTGCAAGGTGTTGCTACCGACATGGTCGGGTTAAGGATTGCATTTATTATTCCAGTGTTTTGTTATCTCTACATTGTCTGGTATGGTTGGAAAGGTCATATTGAAAAACATTGATATTTATAATTTTATCTAAAAGGAAAAAGCTAGTCTATGGAAATGGGCTAGCTTTTTTGACTCCAAAGGTCTATTTAATGCAATATATTTTCTTTAATCACGATAAGCAGGCAATAAGCCAGCTAAATCCTTTCTAATCAAAACAATTTCTTCTGGTTACATTCTCAGTTTATCTTGAATAAATTGATACCTTAGGGGTTCAGAGGGGTTGTCAATTTATTCATCACTACTCTCTTTTCTATAAGCATAATCAGACACACAAAATCTTGAATCCTTATACCCCATTCTCTCTTTGAAACTCTTCAATATTCACTCCTTAGCCTTATTCACTCCTTA
>NZ_SMMB01000355.1 GCF_009711365.1 Xanthovirga aplysinae
AAGTAGGATTACTAAAGGAGCTTTCTGCTGTCAACCCTGCTGGGTCGATTAACACTACATCATTAAGTTCAATTGCACAATCCGTATTATCCTCATCCCGAATCATTAAGTCATAATTGCCCGGTGCAAGACCAGTAAAGGAGACTCCTGTCTGCCAATTGGTTCCTCCATCAATGGAGTATTCATAGTTTCCGCTGCCTCCTGTTGGGTTGGAAAAGGTAATTACTCCATCGGTTTCCCCATTACAGGTTGGATCACTACCTTCGGTATCCACATCCAAATCACAAGGAGGGCCAACGGCACCTGCATTGAGAGACCTATCCATATTCCCAATATTAATTTCGTCTCCATTGACAAAAAGGGTTTTTGTCCGCATATGGTAAGGAGAGCCATTAATAGAACTGGCGGAATTCCCAAATCCCCAATCTGACTGACTTGCAATATGACCACCATAAACGATGAGCACTTCTGATGCAGAAGCGGAAAACTCAATGTCCACTTGTGCTTCAGAAGATGCTGCGTTTAAGTCTCCTGCATCGAAATAAGAAATATTTGTAATCGTTCCATTATAAATCGTCATTTCCCTTTCCCCTGCTGGTAGATTATTAAAGCTTGTGGTGGGTTGGGGATCTCCATTTATGAGAATACTATTAGGCGGTACAGGAATAGCAAAGGTAGAAGGAGCCCCAAGGCCTGGGATACCCGTTGTAGGGTCAATAATTTCATTAGGTGCCACCGTATGATTAAAGGGAGGCATATGTGGTTCCAAACGTTGGAAAGAAGTTAGGTAGTCCAAAGCATGGCTATTACTTTCTTTTATATCATAACCCACTCTTAAAACGACATTATCACCAGGGGTGAGCCCATCGACCAGTACCCGGTATGCCAAAGAATAACCTTCCAGCATGTGACCCTGAGTTGCATTGACATTTCCATTTACCCATGTTACTCCAGGGCTGTTGGCTCCCCCATTACGGACCTGATCCAAATCAACTGATTGCCCGAAGCTTGGGGAATAGATCAACAATAAGGCAAAAAAGCAACATAGCCAATTTGCCAATTCTTTTAACTGTTGATAGACTTTGGTTCTTTCCTTCTTAAAGAAAGAATTCCGGCCTGTAATGAAAAACAGGCCATTAGGGTAAAGCTTTTCCATGAGTGGTTTATTTAAGTTGTAGTTTTTGGAGGACTAAGGGTTAGAGGAAGGAGAGGACAAGGACGAAAACTTTTATAA
>NZ_SMMB01001052.1 GCF_009711365.1 Xanthovirga aplysinae
AAAGCTTTTTTAATAATATTAGTGATAGTAAGAATACTAACATATGAGTTTATTTTTTTTTTTCATGTCATCCTGAAGGGATTTTTAATTAATTTGCTAGGTAGTAATATTACTATTTTTCAAATTAAAAGATATGGAGCTTACGGTAAAAGAGGCATTAAATAAATTTCCTGTTAATCTTACTAAACTTGGGAAAATAATTGGCATTAATGAAAGACAATTGGGGCATTACAAACAAGGGGCAAGAGAGCCTAGTCCAGAAACTATAGAGAAGATCCAAAAAGGTCTCAATATTCTTGGGGCTGAATTAAAGGAATTAAAACTAAAAGAATGAACGAAACTAAATCGAAGAGCCAGAAAATATTCAAATTGGACTTTTCCAAAAAGACAGAAAAAGCTGTATTTGACTATTTTGAAAGTATGAATCCCGTAAGAGGCGCACAAAAAATTGCTTTTTTAGAAATGTGTGCTTTTTATGGGTTTTATACTGGACAGTTGCCTGTGGCTAAAGATAACCTCTACCTTAAACAAGCGCAATTAAAAATCAAGCCAGAGTTTTTGGATAAGGTTAAGACCAGCAATCAAATAGAGGGTATTTTTTTATAATGAAGGATAGTAAAAAAGCTATCAATATTTAAAAATTATGAAAAACAATTGTTTAAAACTGTCCGAAGTCAAAAGAATTCTTTCTAGGAGAAAGAGATCTAGTAGCGAATCAAAAAAAATTAAATTTCAAGAAGAAGAAAAACTAAGGGGGATCATTCTTGAAGAGGGAAAATATCTTCGTATGATTCTTGAGAATCCCAAAGTGGGTTTTAAAAATAGAGGCCATAAGGAGCAGCTAGAAAGAATAAAAAATAAATTGTCTAAATTAAACAATCTGACAACTGACGAAATCAAGCAGAAGATCGAAGAGCATGATAATGGGAGAGGAATCAATTCCTCCCCTAGGACTGGTTGTTTTTCAATTGTTTTTTCCCTAAAAGGTTTAAGCGATGGTATAAGTTTTAGCCCCGCTGTAGGCATGGTCTATAATTTTTGGGGACGTCAGCGACCCCTCACTAAAGTGAGGAGCTTGTAAAAAAGCTCTGAGTTGACCAGCTTCAGTCTTGTGTTAGGTTTTGTCTCTCACTAGACTACGTTATTCTTCATGTAGAAACCCAAGGGTGCTCTTCCAGCTCTTGGCTCTTTCGTGGCTCTGTAAACAGGTTTAGATGGGTTAAGCCAGTCAACCACAATGTGAAGGTTGGATAACTTTAGCGAGGAAGTATTTACCGCCAACTGGCGAGAATTAAAAGGTAACTTTTTAATTGATTATGCAAAGAGTATTTGTTTTATCTAATGCTAAAAAACCTCTAATGCCCTGCAACCCTGCAAGAGCCAGAAGACTTTTGAAAAGGGGAAAAGCAAAAGTATTTAGAAGAATCCCATTTACAATCCTATTAACAGAAAGAAAAAATGGAGAAACACAAAAACTAGAGCTCAAATTTGATCCAGGCAGCAAGACAACAGGAATAGCTATTGTCAGTCATGGAAAGCAGATATCAAAATGTATATGGGCTGCTAACCTTGAACACCGAGGTAATTCTGTAAGAAATGCATTGGAGTCGAAAAGGGCAAGCAGAAGAAGTAGAAGAGGGAGAAAAACAAGGTATCGAAAACCAAGGTTTCTAAATAGAATAAGGCCAAAAGGTTGGTTAGCACCTTCTCTTATGTCCAGGGTGAATAATGTTAATACATGGAGAAATAGAATTCAATCTTGGTGCCCTGTTACTTCCTTAACTATGGAGCTTGTCAAATTTGATACGCAAAAGATGCAAAATGCTGAAATATCTGGTGTAGAGTATCAACAAGGTGAATTATCAGGTTACGAAGTGAGGGAATATCTATTGGAGAAATTTGGTAGAAAATGTGTCTACTGTGATGCTAAAGATATTCCATTGGAAATTGAACATGTTATTCCTAAAAGTAAGGGAGGCAGTGACAGAGTTAGTAACCTAACTATTGCTTGCAATAAGTGTAACCAAAAGAAAAACAACAAGCCTGTTGAGGAATTTTTGAAAGACAAGCCAAATGTATTAAACAGATTAAGTACTCAATTAAAATCTTCTTTAAAAGATACTGCTGCTGTTAATTCAACAATATTCAAAACACTGGAAGTATTAAAATCCGATGGGTTGAAAGTCTCTTGTAGTACGGGTTCCAGAACAAAGTATAATAGGATTAAACAAGACTACCCAAAAGCACATTGGGTGGATGCTGCCTGTGTTTCTGAAAGTGGGGAAAATATCTTTATTTCTAAAAAGCACAAACCATTGCTCATAAAAGCAATGGGAAGAGGATCAAGACAGATGTGCAGGGTAGACAAATACGGATTCCCAAGAACTACTGCTAAAAAGCAAAAGATGGTTAAAGGATTTCAAACAGGAGATATAGTCTTGGCAAACGTTCCCTCTGGTAAGAAAAAGGGTGTTTATCAAGGAAGGGTTGCGGTAAGAACTTCTGGTTCATTTAACATCAAAACAAACGACACGACGGTTCAGGGAATAGGATACAGGTATTGTAAACTAATTCAAAGAACTGATGGCTATTTGTACAACTAAAAATATTGTTTGCTGTTCGTAGTTGCCATACGGCATGCAATATTTCTTTTAACTAATTAGGTTTTGTGGTTTCTCGAACCGCCCTCCTCTTGCAGGGCGGTTTTGAAAGCTTACCTAAGATATCTTAAGATATATAGGGAAACCGTTAGGAAACTGGAGCTCAAACTGAATTGAAGCATAATTGCAATGTGAAAAATTCACATAAAAACATTATAAAAAATGCTAATAAATAAGAAATATTAAATATTCACATCCATTATAAATGGTTTTTATGTGATAAAGTGAATTTATATTGAAATATAGAGCCTGTAAAAAAAACTAATTTTTTTTGCAGATGTATTAAATTCTTTGGGTTTTATCTTTAACTTTATAATTATGATCATGATGAATTCTCAGAGAAAAGAAAAGGTTTTAGTTACTTTGGACGTTATTTTTTACCCTATTGGTAAAAAATTCTTGGTGTTTTTGTTGCTACTTCTTTTTCCCTTTAAAGGGGGATTTGCTCAGCAGAATATTAGTATAACAGACTGGGGACCAGAGGAAGAACAACAATTTAGAGAAAATAGAAGTAAGGTAGGTGAAAGGCCTTATTTTTCAGAAATGAGTCAAAAAACCACAGCAAAAAGAAGCGATTCTATGGAATCGGATTGTGGGCCAAATGATTACACTGAAGAGGAATTAGCTGAACTGTGGGCTAATGTTCCAGCCGGATATAATTTTCAGGAGTACTTATGGTTTGATAAGAACTTTTCGCAAAAGTATTTGCAAGATAACTGTTGGGTAGAAGATGGAAATGATATTAACATGCAGTACATCTGGAATAATCAGATCGAAGGAAGTGAGGAAATGGTGGTCGCCTTCATTGATAGTGGGATTAACTTTGATTATACAGATGCATATGGGAATAAGACTTTGGATCGGCGAAGATGGGTAAATGAGGATGAAATAGCGGGCAATGGTATTGACGATGATGAGAATGGTTATATAGATGATGTATACGGATATAATTTCTTTTATGATTCTGGTGATCCCGATGTGTTGTATTCTGAGGATAATTCCTCTCATGGCACTTACTTAGCCAATATTTTTGGGGCTAGTGGAGAAGGAAATAGGGCAGGTGTAGGCATTGACAGGAAAGCAAAAATTATGGACCTTGTTGTCTTTCCAAAATATCAAGATGGAAACTTTGCATGTGATTGTATTGCTGATGCTATTCGTTATGCGGTGGACAATGGGGCAAAGGTAATAAATATGAGTCTTGGGCAAAATGGAACTCCATTTCCAACAAGTTTGGATAACCTATCTGTTCGAACTGTTGATGAAGAACTCGATAATGCTATTTCTTATGCCTGGAATAAGGGAGCTATTTTAGTTAATGTGGCTGGAAATATGTATGACATTGGTAGTGAGAAAGTAATTTTGAAAAATCATTATTCCCTAATTGGTTCTCAACCTGAATTACTAACTGTAGGTGGTATTGAATTAGGTTATATGGCATCCAATCTATTTCGTACCATGCCAGGACGTAAGGCAGAATTAGTAACTTTTGATGCGATTAGTGGTCAAGGGAGCGGAACTGTGACAAAGGGGACATCTAATGCTGCTGCTGCTATGTCTGCCATGATAAGTTTGTTTTGGGGGAATCACCCAGAATTAGAAAATTGGGAGGTAAAAAAGCGGTTACTAGAGGTGGCTAATGATAATATTTTTAACTCTGGGTTTGATCACCCATGGTCAACTGAAAATGGAATTGAAGACCTGGGGGATATTGATCAACCGGTCGGATCGGGCTATCAACAATTAACTGATGATCAGGAGGGGTGGGATCAACACTATGGCTATGGCTTTGTTGATTTACAAGACCTATGGGGAAATAATAAGAAAAGGGAGTTAGAGGTAAATCCTGAAAATGGTTCTGTGAATGGTTATGAACGACCTGTGGAGTTTGCTATTGAGGATTTGGAAGAATATGATGAGTGGTATCAAGAACTTGTTGATGAACAGGAAGAAGTAATTTTGTCAATAGAAGAAAAGGTTGAGGAAACGGGAAAAGTATATCCAAACCCTTTTCAAAACAAGGTTTTTGTACCAAAAGGGAAGTATAGAATAAGAGGCGTATTTGGAGAAATCCATAAAGTGATATCTTCAAATGGTAATGACCACCTGTATGTAGGTGAACTTCAAGCAGGTATGTATTTTATAGAGGGAGAGGGTAATGTCTATAGAGTAATAAAAAAATAAGTTTTGTATTAAAATTTTTATAAAAAACATTAACTATTTAGATCCATTTATATATATTTATAATGGTGAAAATGTCTTAATTGAAATAATATGAAATCATTTTTTAGGCTTTGTAGTGTTTGTATCCTTTTTCTTTTCTTCTTATCTGGCTCAGTAATGGCGGATGATAGTGGGGGTGGTACAGGTGGTGATCGACCAGATCCTCCTGCGACAGCTAGCCTTGCAAAAGTATCTCTTGAAACATCTCAAGTTACAGATACTAAGGAAGAGGAGCCTAGCTTGATGGAAGAGTTAATGGAATTTTTGGAATCTATATTTAAATAAGATGAGAAAACAATTATTTTTTATTATAAGCCTGATCATTTTGGGCTTATTTTTCCCCTCATTTTCATTTTCACAGGAAAACAAGGCTGAGCAAGATTCCTTGTTTTCTTTAGCCAATCTTGCTTACGATCATATAAATACAAATCCTGAGGTTGCTTTAACCCTTCTTGATAATTTGTATAGCCTTGCCAAAGAAAAAAAATCTGAATATTATCAAGGTTATTCTTTGAATTTGCAGGGAGCAGTGTATGCTATGTCTTTGAATTCTGAATTAGCAACTAGGCAGCTTAATAAGGCAGAGGATATTTGTAAGAATGAAAAAAATTTATTGAACGTGTATATTAATCAAATTATGGTTAATTGTTTTTTAAATAATTTTCATATAGCCAAAGATTATATTGAAAAAGCCAAAAAAATTAGTGTTAAACTTGAAAATAGAAAGATGGGCCTTATTAGAAGTAATGAGGCAATGGTATTTATTTATAGTAAAGACTTTACCAGTGCAAATATTGCTTTAAAAGATCAAGAAAAGTATATTTTTACCCGTAGTGATAGTTGTCGATTATATAATGATTGGAGTTATTTTTATCTAATGACTGGGAAACCAAAATTAGCTAAAAGAAATGCTCTAAAAGCTTTGAATTTGCAGGATTCTTTAAATCATGATTTAAATTTTTTAATGGCAAATGCTCATGTTCATCTGGGTGAAGCCAATAGGCTGCTAAAAGATTTTCAGGAAGCTCGGAAACATTTGATTAAAGGTTTAGAATTAGCGAAACAATATCAAATAGGAATAGCTGAGAAAGAAGCTTTGGAAGGGTTAAAATCTTTACATGTGGAGAAAGGTGATATAGAAGGCTATCAATATTATGATAAAGTGTATAAAAACTTCCTTTTAAAAATTAAAGCAAATCTTAATAGCCACTATGGATACCAGCTCGATAGCAATAATGAAGAGTTGGTAAAAATGAGAAATATTATTGAAGGTCTTAAATTAGGACTTCAAAAAACAGACATTTATCTCTATAGTCTTGGTGGATTTCTTTTGTTGTTGTTTTTAGTGACTTTGCTGTTGGCTTGGAAAAATGGCCGTTATAAGAATCAGATTGCAGAATTAGAAGAAAATAGTAGAGGTCTGAAAGATAAAATTAAAAATATTGAATTAGAGCTAGAATTTGCAGACCATCAGCATGAGATTGAACTTTCTAATATGGAAAAGATGAAATATAAAAACCTGGTAAAGCGGGCTGGAATTACGTTCGATTGTGTTGAAAAAATGGATAGGTCTAATGCTGAAGACCAAAATAATAATTAACGATTTAAATCCCAATAGGGAAAGTATTATGATTCTTTCCCTTTCAGTGCAATTTCTAACATTTCTACATGCTTTTTAAGCATTTCTTTTAAGTATTTAACTTCTTCCTGAAGTTCCACCATTTTTGGACTCTCCTTTTCCCTAGGGGTTGTATTTTCATCTTTTTTAGTATATGATTTTAGAGCGGTACTAATTTTTTTATGTTCATCATCATCACCCAACAATGGATCTCCAATACCTCGAAAAAACCAGTTCCAATTTATATTGTATTTTTCTGACATCCAGGTTAGTTGACGAACAGCATATTTATCTCTTTCGGTCATCGCTTTAACCTGAACAGAAGATGTTTTAACACCTTCAATTTCATTTAGGTCTCGTGCAATTTCCGAGTAATTCTTATCTATAATATTGGAGATTAGAAATTTCATAGCGAACACAACATTCCAATCTCTATTTTCTTCTTTTTTCTGCAAATTCATAGAAAAATTTAAACTTTAAATTATAATTTAAATTTTAAATCTTGTATATTTAAAATATAAATCGGGGTTTAAATAAAATTGTCCTATTTATAGT